>JBOHWA010001209.1:0-4960 GCA_050735855.1 Binatia bacterium | reverse complement strand
AGGCGGACCCGGTCTTCACGGCGATGGTGGCCGACTCGGCACAGCGCACGCTGTTCCGCCGCCAGGTGCAGACCTTGCGCGCGCCGGCGGCGCCGCCGGATGGCGAGGCCTGGCTGCGCTTCCGGTTGACCGACTGGACCGAGGTGCACGTGCGCGAGTCGGCGCTGGACGCGTGGGACGACGCGCTGGTCGATCAGTTGGCGGCCACCTTGAAACAACTATTGCGCGCGGCGGCGAAGCGGCGGCGGTAGCGGTAGGTGGGGGCCGGCGTGTTGCCCCCCCGCCAACACCCCCCGGCGCCGAGGGCCCGGCGCCCTCCACGGGATCGAGGGAACGCTAGAGCAGGTTGGTCAGGTAGCGGTCGGTGTTCTCGCGGATGCGCTTGGCGCGCACGGCGGGGTCTTCGTCGACCACCTTTTCGTCGGGGTCGACGCGGAGGAGCGGCTGGCCCTTGCGCACGCTGGCGCCGTTGTCGGGCATGAAGACCTCGAGGACGCGGCCGGCGAACGGGGCGTAGACCTTGTTGAACATCTTCATCACTTCGATGATGTAGAGCGGTTGGCCCTTGTCGAAGTGGTCGCCGACGTCGACGAAGAGCGGCAGGTGCGGGGCCTCGCGGTTCCAGTAGGTGCCGCCCATGGCGGCGACGACCTGGTCGGAGCGCGCGATGGGCGGCGGCGCCAGCGCCTTCTTCATCGCCTCCTGCAGCGCGGCGTCCTCCAGCCGCTCGGGGATGATCGGCGAGAGGTCGGGGCCGAGGCGCAGCTCGAAGAAGCCGGCCTGCGCGCCGATGAGCGGCACCATGGCGAGGATCTCGAGCCCGAGCTGGTGGCCGAGGTGGGCGCCGCGCACGCGCGCCCAGGTGTGCGCGTCGAGGCCGAAGGCGGGCGCCGCGGCGCGCAGCTGCTGGTCGAGGGCGGCCCACGACATCCCGGCCGGCGCACGCGCGGCGAGCGCCGTGTAGAAGGCGCGCCCGGTGTCGAGCAGCTCGCGGTCGTGATTCCAGATGGTGTCGGCGGCGGCCGCGTCGGCGTCGATCATGTCGAGCAGCCGATAGGTCTCGTCGAGCACCTCGATCGGATTGCGCTGCCAGACGACGCGGCCGTCGGCGACGGCGAAATCGCGCATGTGCTGCGAGAGCCAGGCGGAGAGGAAGTGTGGCTCCTGGAAGAGCAGGCGCAGCGGCCGCTCGACCAGCGTCTCCTTGCGCGCGAAGCAGGGCTGCGCCGCGGCGCCGTGGGTGGCGATGCGCCGCCGCTCGATCTCGTGGAAGGCGTACTCCAGATCGATGGCGCGTGCCTCCTGCGCCAGCAGACCGACCTGGGTGAGATACGGCACGACGAAGCGCGTCGTCGGCTTGGCCCAGACGTCGCGGTGCAGGAACCACTGCATCAGCCCGAAGTGGAACTCGCGGTTGGTGGCCAGGTCGATGCCGCGGATGCGCGTGCAGCGCAGCACCTCGGTCAGCCGCGCCCAGCTCTCCTCGCGATCGGCGCCGGTGGCGAGCAGCAGCGCAACGTTGGAATCGTAGGCGCCGGCGAGCCGGTAGCGCATGAACAGGCCGGTGTCGGGGTTCTTGATGCTGATGCCCTGGTCGTCGCGGATCTCGACCGCGATCGGGTCGGACCACGACACCATCACCCCGCCCGCCGCCGGCTGCAGTGCCCCGTCGGTGGCGTTGAGCCGTACCTCGAGCGCGGCGCCCTCGCGCGCCAGGCGCGTCGGGCGCGGCAGGCGCTGCGTGTGCCTGGCGATGATGGCCATCGCCTCGATCAGCGAGTGGACGTCGAAGTGATCCTTGCTGTCGGCAGGGTTGGTGAAGCGCAGCCCGTAGCAGAGCTCCGAGACGCGGTGCTCGACCTGGATGCGCGTGTTCACTTCCATGAAGTAGTGGCGGTCGCCCTCGACGATGCACTCGAAGGTCGAGGCGCTGTCGAGCTTGACGGCGCGGCCGAAGCGCTCGGCCTCGCCCTCCATGCGCTCCAACACGCCGGCGTCGGTCTCCAACACGCCCGCCTTGGTCGCGTCGCCAGCGGCGCGCGCCCGGGTCGCGGCGCCGCGCAGGCCTTCCTGCGTCACCGAGACCTCGATGAGTTTCTGCTCGTGCATCTGCAGCGAGCAGTCGCGGCCGCCGAGGGTGACGCACCAGTCGCCGTTGCCGAGCATCTGGATCTCGTTGTGGCGCGTCGACTCGACGTTGAGCTCGATCAACATGTTCTTGTTGTCGCCGACGCCGGTCGCCTTCACCTCGGCGAGGATCTCGCGCACCAGCCCGGGCACCGGGGCGGCGTTGGAGAAGATGCGCTGCCCCTTGCCGCCGCCGCCGCCGATCGCCTTCAGCCGGAAGCGCCGGCCGGGATTCTCCTGCAGCAGGCGCGTCGCCTCGAGGCGGATGGTCTCGCCCAGCTCGTCGATGGTGAACAGGTCGAGGCCGGCGCGGTACGACGCGTCGAGGATCTGCTCGGCGAGCGCCGGCAACGCCAGCGACTCGTCGGCCAGCCCCGCGACCTCGAGCTTGGCCTGCTTGGCGCAGGCGCGCAGCGCCTTGCGGTCGGGATGCAGGCGCAGCAGCGTGCGCACGGTGGCGTCGTTGATGCCCGGCGTCACCGACACCTGGTTCTCGATCGCCGTGCGCTTGGCTTCGTCCTTGGCGCCCGCCGCCGCCTGCGTGTACGAGCACGGGCCGATGAAGCGCAGGCCGGCGTCCTCGAGCGAGCGGACGAAGTGGGCGTCCTCGGCCATGAAGCCGTAGCCGGCGAAGACCGAGTCGTAGCCGTGCTGGCGGCAGAGCGCGATGATCTGCCGGATGCGCTCCTCGCGCTCCTCCTTGGTGGCGCCGCTGTAGTCGGCAACCGGATGGACATGGTCCGGATCGACGATGCGCACCTCCGGCGACAGGGCGCGGGCGAAGACGATGCTGTCGCGCTCGGAGAGCAGCAGGCCGACGTTGGTCATGCCCATCTCGCGGAAGATCTCGATCGCCTCCTTGCGCACCGGGCCGCGGCAGACGACCAGCACGCCCATGTCGTCGCAGGCGAAGGAGCGCACCCACGGCGAGGCCGCCTCCGCCAGGCGGCGGTCGCGGTGCACGAGCGGGTTGTTGCTGTAGGGATCGACGGGCCTGGCCAGCGACGACATCAATGGAACTCCCGCTGCGGACCGCTCATCGGACCGGGGACGTAGGCGCGCAAGAGCGCGTCGAGATTGCGGCCGAGCACCGAGCGCAGATCGTGCGGCATGACGATCTCTGAGATCGAGCCGAGCGACAGCGCCTCGAGCGGGTTCATCAGCTCGCGCTCGTAGCGCTGGTTGATCTCGGCCTCCTGCGCCTTCAGCCACTCGTCGGCGGCGGCCTTGCCCTCCTCGCGCGCCATCGTCGCGGCGCGCGTGCGCAGGGCGCGCAGGTCGTCCTTGTAGACGTACTCCTTGCCCGCCGGGCCCATCACCGCGACGCGCGTGGTCGGCAGCGCGAAGACCAGATCGGCGCCGGTGGCGTAGGAGTTGAACGCGGCATAGGCACCGCCGAAGGCGTTGCGCAGGATGAGCAGGATGCGCGGTGTGCGCAGGTCGATGATCGCGTCGAGCATCGCACGCCCGGCCTGCACGATGCCGCGGCTCTCCTGCTCGCGGCCGGGGAGGAAGCCGGTCGTATCCTCCATGAAGATCACCGGCACGTTGTAGACCGAACAGAAGCGTACGAAGCGGGCGATCTTGTAGGCCGCGTCGATGTCGATCTGGCCGCTCGCCACGGCGCTGTTGTTGGCGACGAAGCCGACGACGTGGCCGCCGAGCCGGCCGAAGGCGGTGATGGCGTTGCGCGCCCGGTCGGGTTGCAGCTCGAAGTAGTCGCCGCGGTCGCACAGGCGCTCGATGATGATCGAGGCGTCGATCGGCGTGTTGAAGGCGGTCGGCGAGTTGAAGGCCTTGCGCAGCAGCGTGTCGATCTCGAGCGTGCGGCGGTCGATCGGATCGCCGGTGGGCAGAAACGGCGCCATCACCTTGCTCGAGCTGGGCAGGTACGAGAGCAGGCGGCGGGCGGTGCGCAGCGCGGCGAGCTCGTCGGGCACGCAGACGTCGGTGACGCCGCTGTTGCCGTGCACGCCGGGGCCGCCGAGCTCGTCGGGGGTGACGTCCTCGCCGAGCACGCTCTTCACCACCCCCGGCCCGGTGAGGCCGAAGAAGGTGCCCTCGGGCTGGATCATGAAGCTGCCCTGGCGCGGCAGGTAGGCGCCGCCGCCGGCGTTGAAGCCGAACATGCACATGATGCTCGGCACGACGCCGCTGATGCGGCGCAGGGCGGTGAAGGCCTCGGCGTAGCCGTCGAGGCCACCGATGCCGGCCGGCACGAAGGCGCCGGCGCTGTCGTTCATGCCGACCAGCGGGATGCCGCGCTGGCCGGCGAGATAGATCAGGTTGGCCAGCTTGCGGCCGTTGGTGGCGTCCATCGAGCCGGCGCGGACGGTGAAGTCGTGCCCGTAGACCGCCACATCGCGGCCGCCGATGGTGGTCACCAGGGCGACGATCGAGGCGCCGTCGAGGTTCTTGCCCCAGTTCTGCCACAGCACCGTCGGGCGGGCGTCGCGGTCCTGCAGGGCGTCGATGCGCTCCCACACCGTCATGCGGTCGCGCGCGTGCTGGCGCAGGGTCGGCATCGTGCCGGCGGCGGTGTACGGCCGCCGGCGCAGGTCCTCGCCGTCGCGCAGGGCCTGATCGTAGGGCGGCAGCGCCGGGGCCGGCTCGGCCGCCGCGGCGGAGGGCTCAGCGAGCGGGTTGTCGAGCGTCGGCTTGAGCCCCTCCGCGGCGTCGGGGACGGCGGCGGAACGCGAGCCGGATGGCGCTTTTGCGGGGGTCGACTTCATCACGAGAGCCTCAACTCTGGGGCCGTACCATATCGATCGTTGGTTCCCAACAGTGGGGAAACTTGGCGCGCGTCGACGCCCCGGTGGGGCGCGCCCCCTGG
>JBOHWA010001208.1:0-2984 GCA_050735855.1 Binatia bacterium | reverse complement strand
GCACGATCCGGCGCTGCGGCTGGTACGCGGCGACGCGGTCGCGACGCCGTTCAAGGCCGCCAGCTTCGACGCCGCCTTCTCCGCCTACGTCGCCGAGCATTTCGAGGACGGCCCCGAGCGCCTGTTTCGCGAGCTGCGCCGCGTGCTGGTCCCCGGCGGGCTGCTGCTGGTCGTGGTGCCGTACGAGAGCTGGTTCCGCCGCCTGGTCACCCACCGCGCCCTGCGGGCCTACGCCTGGTTGGCGCGCCGCCGCGGCCGCGCCCTCGCATTCACCGAGTTCCGCTATACACAGGCCGAGATGGAAGGGTTCCTGCGCCGCAGCGGCTTTCGCATCGAGCACGTCGAGCCCGACGACTATCGCTATCCGTGGGCCAAGGGCCTGTGCGTCGACCTCGGCCCGCTCGTCCGCCCCTTCGGCCACGCCCCCGGCAGCTGGGAGCTCAACCTCCCCGGCCGCCTGCTCTCGCGCGCGCTCAACGCCATCTCACCCTGGGCCGCCTGCGCCGGCATCCTGTTCGTCGCCCTCCAGCGACCATCGGTGGCGGTCGGCCAAGGGCTCAGCCGGCGCGGGCGATGACGATGATCTCGCCGCAGACCAGCCAGGGCACCCAGCGGGTCAGCAGCGCGGCGAGGCGGCCCTTGATGCCGCGCAGGATGAAGAGCTGGTCGAGCGGCAGGGCGCGCAGGGGGTTCATCGTCAGGTTGTTGTAGTCGACCCAGAGGCCCATGTTCTTCGGCGGGTGCAGATCGTTCGGGTGGGCCGAGACGATGTCGAAGCCGTTGCGGCGCAGGAACTCCTCCACCTCGCGGCGGGAGAAGCGGTACTCGGCGAAGCCCATCTTCCAGGTCTGGCGCCGGCGCTGCGCCGTTGCCCGGGTGAGCAGCGGGTTGAGCACCGCACGCCGCCAGAGGTTGTTGAACGGCACCGCCAGGACCAGCACGCCGCCTGGCTTGAGGATGCGGTGCACCTCGCGCAGGGCGGCATCCGGGCCCGCCTCGTCGTGCTCGACGACGCCGAGGGAGAGCACGCCGTCGACCGACTGGCTCTTGATCGGCTTGCGCCGCACGTCGCCGCGCGCCACGCCCAGGCCGGGGTCGTTCTCGCGCGCGATCAGGCAGGCGTCGTGACTGTACTCCAGGCCCACGACGTTGAAGCCCTGCTGGCGCAGGTAGATCGGCCAACGCGCGACGCCGCAGCCGGCGTCGACGATCAGGCCCTGGCGCGGCAGATTGGCCAGCATCACGTCGTGGATAAACTCGACGCGGCACTCGTCGGTCTCGACGCGCCGCCCCTCCAGCTTCCACGCCACCTGGCTCCATTCGACCGCCGACAGCGCGTCGAAGAGAAAGACTTTGTAACTCATCCGCCCCCGAGCAAAGCGCGACAGTAGCCGCGGCGCTCGAAGCGAGTCAACGTCGGGCCGGGATTGCGTGCGCGAGGCTGCCCGCCCTGCCCTCCGACCGGATCCTCGCTCCCGATAGCTGCGTTGACAGTCCGAGCGACGAGCCGCTAAGGTTTCGGCGATTCGGGGGTGGGGCAGTGCCTCGTCGCATTCCCGCACTACTGACGGCCCTTGAGGAGGACATTCATGTCGAAGCGGTTCGTGTCGTGGGCGTTGCTGCCGTTTGCGCTGGTCGTGGTCGCCGGGTGCCGGATTCATGTCGATCTGAAGTCCGACGGTTCGGGCGCGCTGACGGCCAAGTACCGGGCTTTCAAGGATCAGACGCTCGAGCAGCAGAAGAAGTACTTCTCCAGCACGAACACGACGATCACCAAGCTCGAAATGGACGCCGACAAGTACGTCACCGCCGAGATGACCTTCAAGGACGTCAAGCTGCTGAGCTCGTCGCACCTGTTCCGCACCATGGCGATCACCCAGAGCGTCGACGCCTCTGCGGGCACCACGACCCTGGTCGGCCGCAACACCAATCAGAAGCCCGGTCGGCTGCCCGACCCCCTGGTCGAGTACCTCGGCAAGGAGCTGATCATCTCCCTGACCGTGCCCGGCGAGATCGTCAAGACCAACGCCACCAAGCACGAGGGCGACACGGCGACCTGGGAGTTGGACCAGCAGAATTTCCTGGACACCAAAGAGTCGGTGTTCGAGGTGACGTACAAAACACCGAAGTCTTGACGGGGCCGCCCGCCGTCGGAATGTCGTTGACATCCGCGGACGCGGAATGAAACGGTGATTGGACGCATGGACGCGCTGGTCTACCTGGCCGACCTCCGCCACAACTACTCGGGGGTGCTGGCCAACGACTGCATGCCGCTGGGCGTCGCGTACATGAAGGCCGTCATGGACCGCGACCTGCCGGCGGTCCGCTCGCGCCTGTTCGCCTACCCCGACCGCCTGCTCGCCGCCCTCGAGGACGCCCCGCCGGACGTCCTCATGCTCAGCAACTACATGTGGAACGAGCAGCTGAGCCTGCGCATCGCCGCGGTCGCCAAGCGCCGGCGCCCCGGCATGCTGGTGGTGATGGGCGGCCCCAACATCTGCGTCGAGCCGGAGCGCCAGCTGGCGTACATGGCCGCCAATCCCGCGCTCGACGTGTACGCCCTCGGCGAGGGCGACTTCCTGGCGCGCGAGCTGGTGCAGCACTTCCTCGCCGCCGACAAGTCGCTGGCGCGCCTCGCCGACCGCGAAGTGCCCTCGTGCCTGCACCGCCGGCCGGACGGCAGCGTGGCGCGCAACGAGATGTGGAACCGCGAGGCGAAGATCGACGAGATCCCCTCGCCGTGGCTCACCGGCGTGCTCGACGAGTTCTTCGACGGCCGCCTGGCGCCGCTGCTGGAGACCAATCGCGGCTGCCCGTTCACCTGCACCTTCTGCGCCCAGGGCACCTCCTGGTACTCCAAGGTGAACAATTTCGACGTCGAGCGGATGCGCGAGGAAATCCACTACATCGCCCGCAAGATCAAGGAGAAGTCGCCCAAGATGGGCACGCTGCGCATCGCCGATTCCAACTACGGCATGTTCGAG
>JBOHWA010001207.1:0-7734 GCA_050735855.1 Binatia bacterium | reverse complement strand
GGATCAGCACGGCGCCGAGGGCCCGGCGCCCTCCAGGCCGATGCCGCATCGTCCCGATTGAGGAGAACCCATGCGACTGTATGCCATGCGCTGCGGCTGGTTGACCGCGCCCCTCGGCAATTTCCTCGCTGGCGCCGAGGGGGAGATTCGGGTGCCGGTACCGGCCTTTCTCATCGAGCACCCCGCTGGGCTGGTGTTGTTCGACAGCGGCCTGCATCCGCAGACGCAGCACGACCCGTTCGGGCGCCTGGGTGGCATCGCCGGGATCTTCCGCGTCGACTTCCAGGCCGGTGAGGAGGTCTCCGGCCGCCTCGGTGCGATGGGCATCGGTGCTGCCGACGTGCGCTACCTGATCAACTCGCACCTGCACTTCGACCACGCCGGCGGCAACGCCGAGATTCCCAACGCGCGGCTGGTGGTGCAGCGGCGCGAGTGGGCAGCGGGCGCCGACGAAGCGCAGCGCCGCCGCCAGTTCTACGACCAGCGCGACTTCGATTGCGGCCACGACGTGCTGGCGGTCGACGGCGAGCACGACCTGTTCGGCGACGGGCGCATCGTCTGCCTGCCGACGTACGGGCACACGCCAGGGCATCAATCGCTGCGCGTCGCGCTCGACAGCGGCCCGGTCGTCCTCACGAGCGACGCCTGCTACCTGCGCCGCACGCTCGACGACATGCACCTGCCGGCGATCGTCGACGATGCCGACGAGATGCGCCGCTCGCTGGCGCGCCTCGGCGCCCTGCGCGCCGCCGGCGCACGGCTGATCTACGGCCACGACCCGGATGATTGGGCGACGGTGCCGCAGGCGCCAGCGTCGGTGTGAGCCGCGGCGCCTGGCAGCACAGGGCGGCCCGTCACATACCGGACGCGGCGGTTGGTGCCGCTGCCGGCTCGTGGCCGCGCCAGCCCGCCAGGCGCGGCAGCACCATGGCGATGGCGAAGCCGACCACCATGAAGCTCACCAGCAGCACCATCCACCAGATGCCCTGGCGGCGGCGCCGGGCATCTGCTGTCGGGCTCACGGATCGAGGCCGAAGGAGAGGTCGACCAGGTTGGTGCCGATCGAGCTCGCCGCGTCGGCGAGGCAGTCGGGATCCGGCATGAGGTCGAAGACGCAGGCGCCGACATCGGTGGTGTCTGCGCAGCGCGTTACCGACTGGGTCACCTTCGCCTCGATGTCTGCCAGCTCGCTGGCCAGCTGCGTGGTACAGACCACCGGCGCCATCGACGTGATGTTGTCGAGCTCGCAGCGGGCCAGGGCCTTCTGCGTCTTGGTGATGCCCTTGCCGACCGCCGTGGTGATCGACTTGGCGCAGGCCTGGGCGCCGCTCGACGCCAGGCTCGCCGGCATATCGGGGGGCGAGACGCCGGTCGCGGCGTCGAGCATGGCGGCGGTCGACGCGTCCTGCGTGCAGACCAGGCAATCGGCGAAGGTGCCGAAGTTCATCACGCCGATGTGATCGCACGGCGCCGGACAGATCGCGTCGAGGCCGAGCAGGAACGGGGTCACGCCGTTGCCGGCGCAGTCGCGGTCCTTGTCGCCGCCGATGAAGCGGCGCAACTTGATCTCGGCCTTCTGCAGCTTGAGGTCGCGGGCGCCGGCATCGCAGGCGCGGCCTTTCAGCTCGTCGATGTAGCAGCGCGTCCACTCCTTGATATGGCGTTTGGCGTAGGACTGGTACTGGCGGTCGACGACGTCCAGGCAGGCGTACTTGTCGGTAGGCGATGCGCTTGGCGTGACCACGGCGAACATGGTGATCGGCACGTCGATGATCGGCTCGTCGGGGTCGTCTGAGGTGACCCGCAGTGTACCGCTGGCGGCGAATGAGGAGAGCGGGGCGAAGATCACATCGACGATGCTGCTGCCGCCAACCGGGATGACGATCGGCAGCGGGTCGGCGACCAGGCTCAGGCTCGGGTTGACGGCGGGGAGGAAGGCGACCGAGGTGACGGTGATCGGATCGTCGGTACCGTTGTTGAGCAAGGTGACCTGCAGCGTGCGCGAGGAGTTGACCTCGGCGATGAAGCCGAGCGACGCCGGGGTGACGTTGAGATCCTTGGGCTCGAGGCACGACGCTACCAGCGGAGTGATCAACATCTGGAAGTTGGGTGGGGTGTCGATGGCCAGTGTGTAGGTGTCGCACGAGTAGCCCGGTAGGGTGCCGTAGAGCGTGATCTCGTCGAGGTTGGTGAAGCCGTCGAGGTCGGTGTCGACAGCCTCGAGGTCCTCGAGGGCAGTAAGGATGGGCTTGGACAAGTACAGTTGCTGTTCGACGGCGGCACCGAACGGATTGCGTGCCCCGGTGCCGGTCCAGAGGCGGTGACAGACGCCGCAGGCGTACAGATCGTCGGTCGGGGTGATTCCGTACTTCGTAACGAAGTTGTCGAAGTAGAGCGGACGCGCGTCGGCCGGCGCGGCGCCGAACGACAACGCCGCGAGGCCGGCGAGTCCGCAGAGGAGACCGGCAGCGCGCATGCTCATGGATAGGCTCCCTCGAGGAACGGCTCGACACTCGTGCCGACAGCGGTCTCGATGCAGGTCTGCACGGCCGCCGCGCTGCCCGACGTCGCGCAGCCGGGGATGCCGGCGAAGCTGTCGCACTGTGCGATCTTGCTGGCGGCTCGCGCCTTGGCGTTGGCGATGCCGCCGCTCGGATCGGCCGTGCAGTTGGCCGGCGGAATGTTCTTGCCGAAGGCGTTCGCCTGCTCGCACTTGCTGAGCACCTTGCTCCAGCCGTCGGCGAGGCCGCCGGCCGCCTTGTCGAGCGATGACTGGCAGGCGACCGCGGTGAACGGCAGCGTGGCCGGCAGCGCCGGCGGGGTGAAGCCATAGGCCGCTTCCAGCGCCTCGTTGCCGAGTGCACCGGCCAGACAGAGGTTGCAGGTCGCCAGGTCGTCGAGATCGAAGAGCACCAGGTGGGCACACGGCGCCGGGCAGGTACCCGCGTGGCCGATGCTGCCGGAGGTCAGGTTGCGGCCGGCGCAGGCGCGGTCCTTGGCGCCGCCGATGCGTTCGCGCACGGCGGCCGCGGCGTCGGCGATGCGGCTGTCGCGCCGGGCGGCGTCGCAGGTCAGGCCGTTCACCCGCTGGGTGAAGCAGCGCGACCACTCCTTGTAGTAGGTCTTCAGGTACTTGGCCTGGCGCGTCGCGACGTTCTTCTGGCACTTGGCGACCAGGCGCGCGTCGGTCTCCACCGTCAACTTGGCCATCTCGACCGGCAGCGATTTGTTGTGCTGCTCCCAGAGGTCGTGGAGGATGCCGCCGGCGGCGGTGGTGGTGTTCTCGTCGCGCAGGAACTCGATGTAGTCGCGCGACGCGGTCTGGTAGTACAGCGTCACTTCAGCGCTGGTGGCATCGGGGCCGACCGGATAGGCGGCTTCGTCCCAGTGCTGGCCATCGGGGTAGGCGGCGCCGATCGGCTCGGCATCGATCGCGGCAAAGGCGGCGTTGGTGAAGCCGCGCGGCGGGATGCGGTTGTCCTTCAGGCGCACGTTGTTGAGCGACAGGTGCTGGCTCCGGCCGGCGGTCAGGCCGACGGCGGCGGCCACCGTGGCGTCCATGCCCTGCACCGCTTCCCAGACGCGCAGAGTGGGGTCGTAGTCGGGGTCCATCAGCGCCGCATTGTGGCCGGCGAGCGTCGCGGTTTCGAAGACGTAGCGGCCCGATTCGAGCAGCACGTTGCGGTCCGCGTCGAGGGCGCGGACGTGCAGCCACATGCGGCGCCCTTCCGGGTAGCCGGTGGGCAGCTTGTGGCCGCTCTCGTTGGTGACGCGCACCGTCAGGGTGCCGGCGTCGAGCGTGCCGGTGAGCGTCGCCGCCTTGTGCAGCATGTCGATCGAGTGGGCGATACCATCCTGCAGCGCCGCGGCGTCGACCTCGCTGCCGAACGCCGGATGGAACGGCAGCACGCTCGGAATGAAGGTGTTGGCGCCGGCGAAGGTGTGCAGCGGCACGTCGTCGCGGGTGAGGCCGAGGTTGGCGTCCTTCCCGCTGACGTCGGGCATGTGACAGTCCTGGCAGGTGGCGACCAGCGGCTGGTTGCCGCCGAACTGCGGCGCGGTGACGCCGGTCAGGGCATAGGTGCTGTTGGCCCACTCGTCGAAGGTCGACTGTTCCGGAAAGCCGCTGGCCGGGTCCGCGTTGGGCGCGTCCATGGTGGTCAGCTCCCACTCGCCGGTCATCGTGTTCTTGGCATAGAGCGGGTTGCGCAGGTTGTGGCAGGTGCCGCAGATTTGCGCCTCGCTGTGGAACGGCGAGATGAGCGTCGAGCGCAGCGGCAGGTGCGGGTCGCTGCCGAGATCGGTGATGATGTCGAACGGGCCGCGCAGGCGGTCGAGTGGATCGACCACCATCATCGCGCCGCCGAAGGCCGGCACCGGCTGCAGCAGGGCGGCGAGGATGGCGGTGTCCTCGGTCGGGTTGCCCGGATCGGCGACCGGGTCGACCAGGCGGTGGCAGGCGCCACACTGCACGCCCTGCCGGTCGTCGGCGGTCATCGCCGAGCCGTCGGCCATGAACGAGCGCCCCTCGAGCCAGCCCTTCGGCAGGTGGCAGCGCAGGCAGGTCTCGCCCGATTCGGGAACCATCTGGTTCGAAACCGCCAGGGCGGCCCACATGAGCGGGTCGCGCCCCGCCTGCGCCATCATCGAGCCCTGCCAGTTGTGCACGGGCTCGACGGTGGGCTGACCGTAGTTGGCGTGGCAGGGGGCGCAGGTGTCCGGCGTGGCGATCGGGTCGGTGATCGTCGACGGCTGCGTGCCGGGCAGCTTGAAGTCCTCGCGCGTGGTGGCGAGGGGCATGGCGCCGACGGCCGCCGCGCAGAGGAGCGCGACGGCCGCCGGGATCGTGCGGAAGAACGCTGACGTCATGCGACCCGCGTCAGGGGATCGGCGGGGCGGGGCAGGTCGGGAAGACGGCCGGCAGCGGCAGGGTGCAGGTGCCGGCGTTGTTGTTCGGCGGCGTCACGCTGGCGAAGGTACCGAAGCCGAGCTCGGTGGCGAAGATGTTGCCGTTTTCGCAGTTGCCCGACGAGCCGCCCGGATCGCCGGCGAGGTAGACGAAGTCGCGGCTGAACGGCAGCGGCCAGCGGATCGGATCGGGCGCCGTGGCGTTGCCCGTCGCCCAGTTGGCGACCAGGGCGTTGCCGTCGAGCGTCGGGTCGCCGGCGCTGATGTTGAAGCCGGCGGTGAACTGGTCGGTGAGGACGAGGCCCGCCGTGTTGTTGCCGCGGGTGATGTTGTAGCTGTACGGCGTCGCGTCGTTCGAGATCACCAGGATGCCGGTGCCGGTCGGCACGTCGCCGACGCTGCCCGAGCCGAAGTTCGGCGTGTTGTTGTCCTCGAACAGGTTGTGGTGCACGTCGTGGCACTGCGACAGCTGCGTCGGCAGGTTGCCGTCCTTGAAGACCAGCAGGCCGGCGGTGTTGTCGGTGCCGTAGTTGCCGTAGACCTGCGCGTTGCCGCAGTTCTCGATCTCGATGCCGGCGACGCCGTCGCGCACGTCGTTGAAGCGCGTGATGATGCCGCTCGACTGGCCGACGTAGATCGGCGCGTCGTTCTGGGCGCGCACCTTACACAGCTCAATCAGGACGTTGTTGCTCAGGATCGGGAACACGGCGTAGGCGGTGTTGCTGTTGCCGTCGCCGGTGATGTCGCGGAAGGTGACACCTTCGGCCTGCGCGACGCGGATGTGATCGTTGTCGTGGTTGAAGAAGTCGAGGCTTTGAAACAGCAGGCCGTCGACACCGGCAGCCTGGATTCCGCGACCAACGACGCCGGGGCCCGGCGGCACGGCGTTGAAGCGCGGGCGATTGTTGGAAGCGGCCCCACAGCCGACCAGGGCGATGTTGTCGCCGCCGGGGAAGATGGTCACCTCTTCGTTATAGTTGCCGGGTCCGAGGAGGAACTTGGTGCCCGCCGCGGCCACGGCCTGGACGGTGCCCGTGCCGACCGCGAGCTGTACGGCGCCGGGCCCGTTGGTGATGTAGACGCCGCTCTCGGCGTGCTGCTGCTCCGTTGCATCGAACATCGCAGTCATGCCGTTGCAGATGATGCACTCCTGCAGATCCGCCACCGTCGCTGCCCCGGGGCAGGCGAATAGCGTGGCGATCTGGTTCAACCCCTCGGCTGCCGAGCAGCCCTTCAGAAGGACCTTCTCGATCTTCGCCATCAACTTGGTCAGCTTGGGGCCGGCCTTTTCATCGGTAGGGGGAACGAACACGCCAGTGCCATCGAACGAGCCCACGCAGACCGTGGCGAGGTTGCCTGGCTGGCCGGCTTGGTCGGCGAGACACTTGTTGACCGTGTTGATCGCCTTACCGACGAATTTGGTTGCCCGCTTGCTCACCTCGGTGAGACATTCCTGGCGCTCTTCGCCCGTGGCAGGCCACGCTTCGGTGGTGGCGCCGTGCGCGAATGCGCTCATCAGGTCTGCGGAGACGCGGTGTTGGGACAGCATGCAACTCGCGATGACTGCGTCGTCGGTCAGAGCGGAGTACGAGGACGACAAGCCCGCCTGCGCGGTGTCCGCGCCGCAGGCCTTGTTGATGGCGCGCTCGGCCTTGATGCGTGCCTTGTCGAGCTTGATCTGGAACTCGGCGTTCGGGCAGCTGCTGACAGGCGCTTCCAGCTTGCACTTGGCGAGCTGGTTTAGCCGGTACTTGATGTACTTCAAGCCGGCCTTGGCGATGGCGTCCTGACATTCCTGCCCGGCGGCGGCCGGAGCCGCGATGGCAGCGGGCGTTCGTGGACTGCACGTGACGGCGGCGTGCGCTCCCGCCGACAGAATCAGCGTCGCCAACGCGACGCACATACCCAATGCGAGCCCCTTGATGCGAACCTTCATGAGAATCCCCCCTGGTTTTCTCCCGCCTCCGCCGCGCGGCCGGGCTGCGCCACGGCGCAGACCCCCGCTGGAGGGGGAGAGCGAACTCACTACCTGTTGTCTGGCGACGTTAAGGAATGGAATCGCTCTATGTCAATAACGAAAGGGGGATTTGACCCAACCAGCCCCCGGCAGGGCTGCTGGGCGGTGCGAACGGTCGGCCTGCCGATCACACGACCGTGCCGCCGCATGGCCTCGCGGCCGGGGCTGTGAGAGCATCCCGGCAGTTCAGCCGAGGGGGGGCCATGGGCAAGACCTACGACGCGATCACCGAGCCGCTGGCGGCGTTCATCCGGGCGCAGCACCTGTTCTTCGTCGGCACCGCGCCGCTCGACGCCGGCGGGCACGTCAATGTTTCGCCCAAAGGGTTGGACAGCTTCCGCATCGTCGATCCGCGCACGGTCGCCTACCTCGACCTCACCGGCAGCGGCGTCGAGACCATCGCCCACCTGCGCGACAACGGCCGCATCACCTTCCTCTTCTGTGCCTTCGAGGGGCCGCCGAAGATCGTTCGGCTGTACGGCCGCGGCGCGGTGGTGCGCCCGGGCGCCGCCGACTTCGCGGCGCTGGCGGCGCTGTTCCCGCCCATGGCGGGGGTGCGCTCGGTGATCCGCGTCGGCCTCGAGCGCGTCGCCGACTCGTGTGGCTACGGCGTACCGCGCTACCGCTACGCCGGCGAGCGCGATCAACTGACGCTGTGGGCCGAGCGCAACGGCGCCGACGGGATCGCCGAGTATCAGGCGAAGAACAATCGCCGCAGCCTCGACGGCCTCGATGGGTTGGAGGAGTAGCGGAGGGCGCCGGGCCCTCGGCGCCGTGGGTGGCGCACCTGGGGCTGGGCCCCCCTGCCC
>JBOHWA010001206.1:0-2254 GCA_050735855.1 Binatia bacterium | reverse complement strand
CCCCTGCCCCGCCACAGAGCGGGCGGGCCGCCAGCGCTCCCAGCGCCAGCCGCCCAAACTCCAAGTGGCGCCGGTGACGCTGGTGCTGGAAGCGCGGGCGGCCCGCCCGCTCTGTGGCGGGGCAGGGGCGCCAGCGCGACGGCCGCTGTGCTGCTCGTCCTCTTTGCCGCGCTCGCGATCACCAGCATGGCGCGCCAGTCGATCACCGGCGACGAGGTGACGCACCTGCCGGCGGGCTACAGCTACGTCGCCACCGGCGACCTGCGCCTGAACCCGCAGCACCCGCCGCTGATCAAAGCGCTGGCCGGCCTGCCGCTGCTGGCGTTCGACCTGAAGCCGGTCGAGCAGATGCGCGGCTGGCCGCGCGCCAGGGAGTGGATCTTCGGCAAGACGTTCCTGCTCGACAACACGCAGCCGCTCGACCGGCTGGTGTTCTGGGGGCGGATGCCGATGGTCGGCGTCGGCGTGCTGCTCGGCGCCGGCCTGTTCGCCTGGGCGCGGCGGCTGTGGGGCGACGCACCCGGGCTCTGCGTGCTGGCGCTGTACGTCCTCTGCCCGAACGTGCTCGCCCACGCGCCGCTCGTGCACACCGACGTGGGTGTCGCCTGCTTCACCCTGCTGGCGGTGTACGCGCTGTGGCGCTACGCCGGGGCCGGCCACCTCGGCTGGGCGGCGGCGTGCGGCGTCGGGCTCGGCGGCGCGCTGCTGGCCAAGTACTCCGGTCTGGTCAGCGCCGCCGTCGTCGCGCTGCTGTTCGCCGCGACCGTCGTCGCGCGCCGCCGCGTGCTGGCGCTGCGCGGCGCCGACGTCACCGCCGCGGCGTTGGTGCTCGCGGCGCTGCCGCTGGCGATGATCCTGCTCGGCGGCGGCGTGCGCGCCTATGTGCGCGGCGTCGGGCTGGTGCACGCCGACGCCAACCCGGAGTGGCAGGCCTTTCTCTGGGGCGCGTATTCCACGGACGGCTTCTGGAACTACTATCTGCTGGCGCAGCTGTGGAAGACGCCGCTGCCGACGCTGCTCGCTTTCGCCGCGGCGCTGCTGTTGGTCGGCCGCGTGCGCCGCGCGACCTGGCTCGACTGGACCTTCGTGCTGCTGCCGATCGCCGCGTTTCACGCCGCCGGCATGTGGCAGCGCTCGAGCATCGGCGTGCGCCACGTGCTGCCGGCGCTGCCGTTCCTGCTGCTCGCCTGCGGCGCGTCGGCGGACTGGGCGTTGCGCCGCGGTCGCGGGGGGCGGCTCATCGTCGCCGCCGTCGGCGTCTGGCTCGCCGTCGGCACGCTGCGCATGTGGCCGCACTTCCTGCCCTTCTTCAACGAGCTCGCCGGCGGGCCAACCGGCGGTGCGCGCCTGCTCGACGACTCGAACATCGAATGGGGGCAGGGGCTGGCCGCGGTCGGCGAGTACCTCGCCGCGCATGGCGATCCGCCGGCCCGCATGCTCGCCTTCGAGCCCCTGCCGCGCGCGGTCTACGGCATCCACGCCGGCCCGATGCGACTGCGCGACGTCGCCTGGCCGGAGCCCGGCATCACCTACCTCGGTGGCGCCAGCACGCTGCAGCGCAACTCACCGCTCGGTGTGCGCGCCGGCTGGCTCGAGCGCTACCGGCCGATCGAGCGCATCGGGTGGTCGGTCTACGTGTATCGCTTTTCGGTCGACCCAGCCGACGAGGGGCGCGACGACGTATGCTACGTTCCCCGCGAGCAGTGGTACGGCGACGCGATCGCCATGCTCGAGCCGCTGACAGCGCGCACCCCGGCGGCGGCGGCGGCGCTGGCGGCCGTCTATGCCGATCGCGCCGCCTGGCGCGAGCAGCACGGCCTGCCGGACGCGGCGCTCGGCGATGCCTTGCGCGCGGCGTTGAGCGACCGGCGTCAGGCGCGCGCCTTCCGCGACGCCATCGAGCGGCTGGCGGGCCAGGTCGAGGTGCCTGCCGGATCGGTCGAAGACGCCTTCGACCGCGCCGCCGCCGCCTGCCACGGCGCGGCGGAGACCAACCCCGAGTGCCTGCTGGCGCTGCTGCGCGTCGTCAGGCAGGCGCCCGATCATCGTCTCGCCTGTCTGAACCTCGGCAGTGTCTACGCCGGCGGCGGCTTCGTCGCCCTCGCCGAACGCGAGTGGGACCGTTGCCTGCGCCTCGACCCGAGCTTCGCCGCGGCGCGCGAGAACCTGCTGCGCCTGCGCGCCGGCGGCGGCGTCACCCCTACCCCATGACGAGCGCCGCTGCGCGACGAAGAGCGGGCGGGCCGCCCGCGCT
>JBOHWA010001205.1:0-5910 GCA_050735855.1 Binatia bacterium | reverse complement strand
ACGTAGAGGGCATACACCGTCGTCCCGCCGCGGCCGCGCTCGCGAATGATGGCCTCGTTGATCAGCAGCGCGTTGGGGCCGCGCAGGGCGACCAGGGTCGACGACGGGTAGAGCTGGCGCAGCTCCTCGGCCTCGTTCAGGCTGATCAGCTCGGGCACTTCCTCGGTGACCTTGGCGGCCCGGCTGATGTGGGCGTGGGCCCGCCGGCGGACCATGGGCAGGCGATAGAAGAAATCGGCAAAGCGCTTCTGCTGCGCGGCGATGGCGATCGTCATGCCGAGCGCCGTGAGGCCACCACCGAAGAGCGTCGCCAGCGGCTTGGTGACCAGATTGACGCCCCACGAGAGGAGCACCACCGCGGTGGTCAGCACGCCGATCCAGAAGAGGATGCCGCGGTTGCCGAGCCGCCAGCGGATGACGTCGACGCCGAGCGAGCTGAGCACGAAGGCGCCGAGCAGGCCGAAGGCGTACATCTCGCCGAGGATGGTGAGGTTGCCGCCGGTGCCGACCAGCACCAGCACCGGCACCACCGTGGCGATGGCGATCGCCCAGTGCGGCGTCCCAAAGCGGCGGTTGCGGGCGGTGATGAAGGCCGGGAAGAAGCCCTGCCGGGCGAGGGCGAGGAAGACGTGATAGCCGCCGATGATCGCCGTGTTGGCGGCGAACAGGAGCAGCACCGAGGCCGTGCAGACGACGGCCACCTGGACCGGCAGGCCGCCCCACATGCCACCGAGCTCGGAGATGAAGCGCTCGGTGCCGTGCGCCTTGACCGCCACCGGCAACAGCGCCACCGAGAACAGCGTCAGCAGCGGCGAGGTGATCACGATCGAGGCGATGACCAGCTTCATCCCGCGGCTGGCGGTGCGCTTGATCGGCTCCTGCATCGCCGGGCTCAGCTGGCTGATGCTCTCGAGGCCCGAGAAGGCGAGCCAGGCGCCGGCAAAGCCGACCAGGAAGGTCGTCGGCGTCAGGGCGCTGCCCAAACTGAGGTGGTGGAAGATCATGTCCCATTCCGGGGGGCCGATGCGCACGCAGGTGATGACGACGACGACCAGGAGGACGACGAACGCGCAGGCCGCCATGGCCAGCGAGATGATGGCGCTCTCGCGGATGCCGATCAGGTTGATCACCGCCAGCAACAGCAGCGACGCGATGGCCATGCCGATGATGTAGTGCTCGAGCCCGGCGAACAGGCTGGCGAGATAGTGGATGCCCGAGACCGAGGAGATCGCCGAGGTGAGGAAGTAGTCGACGCTGATCAGCATGCCGCCGAAGCAGCCCCAGCGCGGGTTGAACGCCTTGCTGGCGACGGTGACCACGCCGCCCCCCTCCGGGTGACGCCAGCAGATCTCGACGTACTTCGAGGCCAACAACAGGAACCCGACCGTCGTGCCGATGACGAAGAGCGGGGCCGCGGCGCCGACCTGCGAGTAGAGAATGCCGGGGACGTAATAGACCGAGGTGCCGATGTCGCAGAACACCACCGCCCAGACCAGCAGCGGCGAGAGCAGGCGCGGCTGCTGCTCGGGTTGCGGCTGTAGCGCATAGCCGACGGCGCTGCGCACCGGTTCGGTGGGCGGAGGAACGTCGATCGCGCCGACAGTGCTCATGCGGTGTGGTCAGCCCGGACCCGCCCCGGTCCGCTGCCGACGGTTATGCGGCACGGCGTGGCGGCAGGTCAATCCAGGGTGGCTGAGGGAAGGGAGACGGGAGATGGGGGACGGGGCTGTGCCCAAGAAAGGAGAAGGCAACAACGGATTGCGCGGATTGAGCGGATTTCTGAGCCCTACTCCGTGAAATCCGCTTAATCCGTTGTTGGTTTTCTGATTTCTTGGGCAAAGACGGCAGATGAGAGACGGGAGATAGGGAGATGGGAAAGACCAGCCAGCTGCCGGTGCTCCCGTCGCCCGTCTGCCGTCGCCCCACCCTCGCCCGGCTAATTCTGGCATTAGCGTGACAATCCGCGCGGGGTGCTTTGCAGTCGCCGCCCGAATGCGATACCCGTAGCCGGTTTGTTCCACCGTTCCCTCACCTTCATCTCAAAGGAGTACGAACCATGCGGCTGATGATCGCAGTGATCCTGACCCTGCTGGCGACCCTGGGCCTGTCGCCGGCGTGGGCCGCCGAGGCCGGCCAACACAGTGAGATCGACCTCGTCCTGCCCGACCTGACGCAGGTCACGATGATCGGCATGAGCGGCCAGACACTGCTGATGGGCGGCCTGGTCGTCTGCCTGCTCGGGCTGGCCTTCGGCCTGTGGATCTTCACCCAGCTGCGCAACATGCCGGTGCACCGCTCGATGCTCGAGATCAGCGAGCTGATCTACGAGACCTGCAAGACCTACCTGGTGACGCAGGGCCGCTTCATCCTCATCCTCGAGCTGTTCATCGGCAGCATCATGGTCATCTACTTCTGGCTGCTGCGCGATATGGCGCTCTACCGGGTCGCGATCATCATCGCCTTCAGCCTGATCGGCATCGGCGGCAGCTACATCGTCGCCTGGTTCGGCATCCGGGTGAACACCTTCGCCAACTCGCGCACCTCGTTCGCCGCGCTCGAGGGGCGGCCGTTCCCCTGCTACGCCATCCCGCTCAAGGCCGGCATGAGCATCGGCACGCTGCTCATCTCGATCGAGCTGCTGCTCATGCTGCTGGTGCTGCTCTTCGTCCCGCGCGATCTCGCCTATGCCTGCTTCATCGGCTTCGCCATCGGCGAGTCGCTCGGCGCCTCGGCGCTGCGCATCGCCGGCGGCATCTTCACCAAGATCGCCGACATCGGCTCGGATCTGATGAAGATCGTCTTCAACATCAAGGAAGACGACGCGCGCAACCCGGGCGTCATCGCCGACTGCACCGGCGACAACGCCGGCGACTCGGTCGGCCCGACGGCCGACGGCTTCGAGACCTACGGCGTCACCGGCGTCGCGCTGATCTCCTTCATCCTGCTCGCCGTGCCGAGCAACGAGGTGCAGGGGCAGCTCATCGTCTGGCTGTTCGCCATGCGCGTGATGATGATCGTCGCCAGCGTGCTGTCCTATGCGATCAACGAGGGCATGCAGTCGGCCAAGTATGCCAGCGCGACCCACATGGACTTCGAGAAGCCGCTCACCATGCTGGTCTGGCTCACCTCGATCGTCTCGGTGGTCATCACCTACATCGCCTCCTTCCTGCTGATCCCCGATCTCGGCGACGGCACGCTGTGGTGGAAGCTGTCGACCATCATCACCTGCGGCACGCTGGCCGGCGCGATCATCCCCGAGGTGATCAAGGTCTTCACCTCGACCAACTCGGCCCACGTGCGCGAGTGCGTCGAGGCCTCGAAGGAGGGCGGCGCATCGCTCAACGTCCTCGCCGGCCTCACCGCCGGCAACTTCTCCGCCTACTGGATGGGCGTCGTGCTGGTCGCCCTGATGGGCGCCGCCTACTTCGTCAGCAACGCCGGCCTGGGCGCCCCGATGGCAGACGGTCGGCCGCTGATGCTGGCACCGGCGGTGTTCGCCTTCGGCCTGGTCGCCTTCGGCTTCCTCGGCATGGGGCCGGTGACCATCGCCGTCGACTCATACGGCCCGGTGACCGACAACGCCCAGTCGGTCTATGAGCTGTCGCTGATCGAGACCCTCCCCAACATCAAGCAGGAGATCAAGAAGGACTACGGCTTCACGCCCGACTTCGAGAAGGCGAAGGAGCTCCTCGAGGAGAACGACGGCGCCGGCAACACCTTCAAGGCCACCGCCAAGCCGGTGCTGATCGGCACCGCGGTCGTCGGCGCGACGACGATGATCTTCTCGATCATCATGTTGCTCACGCACGGGCTGACGACGAACCTGGCCCAGCTGTCGCTCCTCCATCCGCCCTTCCTGCTCGGCCTGATCATGGGCGGCTCGGTGATCTACTGGTTCACCGGCGCGTCGATCCAGGCCGTCGCCACCGGCGCCTACCGCGCCGTCGAGTTCATCAAGGCGAACATCAAGCTCGACGACGGCGCCGAGCGCGCCTCGATCGAGGATTCGAAAAAGGTGGTCGAGATCTGCACCCAGTACGCCCAGAAGGGCATGTTCAACATCTTTCTGGTGGTCTTCTTCTCCACCCTCTCCTTCGCCTTCGTCGAGCCCTACTTCTTCATCGGCTACCTGATCTCGATCGCGCTCTTCGGCCTCTTCCAGGCGGTGTTCATGGCCAACGCCGGCGGCGCCTGGGACAACGCCAAGAAGGTCGTCGAGACCGAGCTGCGCATGAAGAACACGCCGTTGCACGAAGCGACGATCGTCGGCGACACGGTCGGCGATCCGTTCAAGGACACCTCGTCGGTGGCCATGAACCCGATCATCAAGTTCACCACCCTGTTCGGCCTGCTCGCCGTCGAGCTGGCCGTCAGCCTCGGCGAGCAGGCGCCGCAGGCCAACGTGATGCTCGCCATCGGCTGCTTCCTGGTCAGCACGATCTTCGTCTACCGCTCGTTCTACTCGATGCGGATCAAGTCGAACTGAGGGGGAACAAGAGCTCACCACAGAGGGCGCGGAGGTTCCAGAGGAAGATTTTCCTCTGTGAACCCTTCGCCGGCGACTCTACCCATGCACGTCGATAGCCACGGGGGCACACTCAATGGGCGGCGGCGCGGCGGTGTGTCACCGCTGGCCCTCCTACAGGCGGCGGTCCTGGGTGCCGGTCTCAGCGCCTGTGGATCGTCGGCACCGATCACCGTACTGCCGACGCTCGCGTCAGCCGACTTCGCCGCGGTCAGCTGCCCCGCCACCGCGGCGCGCTTCTCGGTCGGAGCCGTCCAAGACAAACGCGGCAACGCCGATCCGCGCAACATCGGCTTCACCCAGACTGGCGCGTTCAACGTCAAGGCGAGCCTGCTGGCGGAGCCGGCGCCGGCCGACTTGTTGCGCGGAACTCTGACGGCGCTGCTGGCGCGCTGCGGCAACCTGGCCGACGACGGCAAGGAGAAGTATCTCTTGCAGCCAAGCCTGTTGCGCCTGCAGCTCACGGAGGTGACCGGTATGTTCTCCGAACGGATCACGGCGATATTGAAGTACGAGACGCTGATCGTCGACGCCGGTTCGCTGCAGCGCGCCGGCCGCATCACGGTCACGGGCGAGGCCCATGAGTCATCGGGCATCGATACATCTGACTATGCGGCGCAAGTAGTCCAGGAATCGCTGCGCCAGAGCCTGGGGGACTTCTCGCACCAGTTGCGCCAATATCAATGACAGCTGGCATCTCGATCCCGCATCGCACGCACCGGGGCCTCGCGTGGGTCGCCATCGGTTTGCTCGCCGGTTCGCTTGGAGCCTGCGCGTCGGCGAAGGGCCGGCTGGACGGCGCTCCACCGCCGGCCGCGATCAGGTCGAGCGACGGCCAGATGATATTCCACGTTTTCCCCTACACACACGCGATGGAAAGGAACGTGCTGGGCATCCACCTGTTCGACAACAAGCAGATGGCGATTGGGCTGAAGGTGGAGCGGGGGGACGGCGCCCCGGCTGAAGTGCTGCTGCGCCGGCAGGACATCCAGCTCGTCTTCGAGGACGGCACCCAGCGCTATCCGATCGATCCACTCAAGGTGTACGAGGAGAATCGGATCGATACGAGCCGCGCGGCGGGTGCCTTCGGGCTTGTAGGCTTCACGATCGCAACCGCGAGGGACAACCAGCGGCGAGCCAATATCGATAGTGTGGCGATCGACGAGTGGCGCTTGAGCGCCGCGGTGCCCAGCGCAAATGGGCTCCTATTCTTCGACTTCAATGGTATCGCCAAACCACGCGGACGCTCGCTGATTATCGAGTACGAAGACCTCACCACATCGGAGGTCCGCCGGGTCGAGATAGCGCTCTGAGTTCTGCACCGGTCGACCGGTCGATGCGCGCCCGCCGTCTCGGGCCGCGCCGCAGGGCGCGCGGCAGCCAGT
>JBOHWA010001204.1:0-3065 GCA_050735855.1 Binatia bacterium | reverse complement strand
CCTCGGCGCCGTGCTCGCCGCGCGCACTGCGGTTGGGTTCGGCACGGCGCCGAGGGACCGGCGCCCTCCACCAGCCTGCCACTGGCGATTGAGCGGATTTCGCGGAGTGGGGCTCAGAAATCCGTTTAATCCGCGTAATCCGTTGTTGGTTTCTGCTTTCGCGAGGACCAGTGGTCGGCGGAGGCTCGCCCACTCCGGGCGGATGCCTCCTTCGCCCCACGCCCCTTGTTGCATTGCCTTCCCTCCATCGCTACAGATCTAATCCAGACCGAATTGGTAGGGATTATGATCCGCATCAGCCGCTTGACGGACTACGGCATTCTATTGATGAGCCACATCGCGGCGCACCCCGAGCGGGTGCACAACGCGACCGAGGTGGCGAGCGAAGCACGCCTGCCGGCGCCGACGGTGAGCAAGCTGCTGCGGCTGCTGACCAAGGAAGGGCTGCTGGCGTCACACCGCGGCGTCAAGGGCGGCTACGGCCTGGCGCGGCGGCCGATCGACATCAGCGTCGGCCAGATCGTCGCGGCCCTCGAAGGCCCGATCGCCATCACCACCTGCACCGGCAGCACGCCGGGCGACTGCGAGCACGAGAGCCTGTGCCCCGTGCGCGGCCACTGGCACCTGATCAATCTGGCCATCCGTCAGGCGCTGGAGAGCATCACACTCGCCGACATGGCGGGCCGCCCGCAGCATCTGCGCCTGCCCACGCTGGCCACCCTGCCGACGGCGCCGCTGCCGGCACCCTGCGCCCCGGCACGCTAGGAGACGGAATGTCCACCGCCGCCCCGAGAATCGAAGACCTCATCAACCGCGAGTACGACGCGGGCTTCGTCACCGACATCGAGTCGGACGCCATCCCGCGAGGATTGAGCGAGGATGTCGTCCGCCTCATCTCGCGCAAGAAGAACGAGCCCGAGTTCATGCTCGAGTGGCGCCTGAAGGCCTTCCGCCACTGGCTGACGATGACCGAGCCGCACTGGCAGAACGTGCACTACCCGCCGATCGACTATCAGGACATCGTCTACTACTCGGCGCCGAAATCGAGCGGCGATGCGCCCAAGAGCCTCGACGAGGTCGATCCCGAGTTGCTCGCCACCTACGAGAAGCTCGGCATCCCGATGCGCGAGCGCGAACGGCTGGCCGGCGTCGCGGTCGACGCGGTGTTCGACAGCGTCTCGGTCGCCACCACCTTCAAGGCCAAGCTGGCCGAGGTCGGCGTCATCTTCGGCTCGTTCTCGGACGCCGTGCGCGAGCATCCCGAGCTGGTGCGCAAGTACCTCGGCTCGGTCGTGCCCTACACCGACAACTACTTCGCCGCGCTCAACGCCGCCGTCTTCAGCGACGGGTCGTTCTGCTACATCCCCAAGGGCGTCCGCTGCCCGATGGAGCTGTCGACGTACTTCCGCATCAACGCCGCCAACACCGGCCAGTTCGAGCGCACCTTGATCATCGCCGACGAGGGCAGCTACGTCAGCTACCTCGAGGGCTGCACCGCGCCGATGCGCGACGAGAATCAGCTGCACGCCGCGGTGGTCGAGCTGGTCGCGCACCGCGACGCACAGATCAAGTACTCGACCGTGCAGAACTGGTACCCCGGCGACAAGGACGGCAAGGGCGGCATCTTCAATTTCGTCACCAAGCGCGGCATCTGCCTCGAGGAGCGCGCCAAGATCTCCTGGACGCAGGTGGAGACCGGCTCGGCGATCACCTGGAAGTACCCGAGCTGCATCCTCAAGGGCGACGATTCAGTGGGCGAGTTCTACTCGGTGGCGCTGACCAACCACTACCAGCAGGCCGACACCGGCACCAAGATGATCCACCTCGGCAAGAACACCAAGAGCACCATCCTGTCGAAGGCGATCTCGGCCGGGAAGGGCCAGAACTCCTACCGCGGCCTGGTCAAGGTGATGAAGGGCGCCAGCGGCGCGCGCAACTACACGCAGTGCGACTCGCTGCTGATCGGCGACCGCTGCGGCGCCCACACCTTCCCGTACATGGAGGTGCGCAACGCCTCCGCCCAGGTCGAGCACGAGGCCACCACCTCGAAGATCAGCGACGACCAGCTCTTCTACTGCCGCCAACGCGGCCTGTCGGCCGAGGACGCCGTGTCGCTGATCGTCAGCGGCTTCTGCAAGCAGGTGTTCAAGGAGCTGCCGATGGAGTTTGCCGTCGAAGCGCAGAAGCTGCTGGGCGTGAGCTTGGAAGGTAGCGTCGGGTGATGAAGCGGGACGTCTTTTTTAACGCAGAGGACGCAGAGGTTCGCAGAGGAAGACCCATCTCTGTGCTTTCCCTCTGCGGATCTCTGCGTCCTCTGCGTTGAAAAGCACGGACAAGACAAGGCTGGAGCTACGCGAGCATGAGTGACGTGATTCTGCAGGTGGAGAACCTGCATGCGAAGGTGGGCAGCACCGAGATTCTGCGCGGCATCGACCTGACGGTGCGGCGCGGCGAGGTGCACGCCATCATGGGGCCGAACGGGTCGGGCAAGAGCACGCTCTGCAACGTGCTCGCCGGGCGCGACGGCTATGAAGTCACCGCCGGACGCGTGCGGTACGACGGGCACGATCTGCTCGCGCTGGCGCCCGAGGAGCGCGCCCGCGCCGGCGTCTTCCTCGCCTTCCAGTACCCGGTGGAGATCCCCGGCGTCGGCAACACCTACTTCCTGCGCTCGGCGTTCAACGCGGTGCGCAAGCACCGTGGCCTGGAGCCGCTCGACGCCATGGAGTTCCTCACCCTGGTGAAGCAGAAGATGAAGTCGGTCGACATGGATCCGAAGTTCCTCAGCCGCTCGGTCAACGAGGGCTTCTCCGGTGGCGAGAAGAAGCGCAACGAGATCCTGCAGATGGCGGTGCTCGAGCCGACGCTCGCCATCCTCGACGAGACCGACTCGGGGCTCGACATCGACGCGCTGCGGGTGGTCGCCGACGGCGTCAACGGGCTGCGCAACGACCAGCACGCGGTGCTCGCCATCACCCACTACCAGCGCCTGCTGAACTACCTGGTGCCGGACTTCGTGCATGTGCTGGCGCGCGGCCGCATCGTCCGCTCGGGCGACAAGCAGC
>JBOHWA010001203.1:0-4014 GCA_050735855.1 Binatia bacterium | reverse complement strand
GGCCGACGCGGTCAAGGTGCACTACCTGCGCGACGCCCTCGAGGCGGTGGCCACCAACGCGCCGGTCCCCGTCGCCCAGACGAAGGCCCTGGGCTGCACGATCAAGTTCTACGAGAGCTGACCGGCCTTGCGATCGCGGCAGCGACGCATAGCCGCTGCCGCTCCCCGCTGGGAGCGCGGGCGGCCCGCCCGCTCGTGGCTCGCGACAACGATATCACCCGTCGTTCGTGCACCGCGTGTGAGGCCCTGCCTCGGAATCGACGCCGCCCCGGGATCAGGAGCGGGCCGGCCGCCCGCGCAGCACGGACGGCACATCCCCCATGCTGGGGCCCACCTCGGCTCACGAGGGGCTGACTACCGCGTGAGCAGCTGAGCCCGCAGCGAGTCACGCACCACACTCGCCGGCGCGGCCAACCGTCCCCGTCCCGTCCTTCCGTCTCTGGCATCAGGCTTGCTGGCATCCGGACGCTCTTACCCAGGAGGGCGACGCGCAGCTCGGCGTGTTCGCCAGCCAGAGGCCCCCCTGTGCAGAGTCCGATTCGCGTGATGATCGTCGACGAGAACGCCGCGCGCGCCGGGCTGATCGAACGCGGATTGATCGAGAGCGGCTGCGAGGTGGTCGCTCGTCTGATCGGTCACAGCGATCTGCAGGCCTCGATCACCGAGCACGAGCCCGACGTGATCATCGTCGACATGGGCTGCCCGGATCGCGACACGCTGGAGGACATGTTTCGCATCACCCGCCACCAGACGCGTCCGACGGTGATGTTCGTTGACCAGAGCGACAGCGAATCGATCCGCGCCGCCGTGCAGGCCGGCGTCAGCGCCTACGTGGTCGGCGGCCTCAGCCCGGAGCGCGTGCGCCCGGTGCTCGAGGTGGCGATCGCCCGCTTCAACCAGTTCCAGAGCCTGCGGCGGGAGCTGGAAAGCGCGAAATCGAGCCTCGAGGAGCGCAAGGTGATCGAACGCGCCAAGGGCATTCTAATGAAGCGCCGCGGGCTGGCCGAGGACGAGGCCTTCCGCCTGCTGCGCTCGATGGCGATGGATCGCAAGATGCGGCTGGCCGCGGTGGCCCGCCAGGTGGTCGACGCGGCGGAGATCCTGCTGTGACCCCGCTGCGCCTGGGCTTCATCCCGCTGTCCGACTGCGCCGTGCTCGCCGTCGCCCAGGAGCGCGGGCTGTTCCGCGCCGAAGGCCTCGACGTCACCCTGTCGCGCGAGGTGTCGTGGGCCAATCTGCGCGACAAGGTCGCGATCGGCGCGCTCGACGGTGCGCAGATGCTCGCGGGCATGCCGCTCGCCGCCAGCGTCGGCATCGATCCGGTGGCGCGACCGTTGGTGACGGCGTTCAGCCTCGACCTCAACGGCAACGCGATCACGGTGTCGACCGGGCTCTGGCGCCGCATGGTCGCGGCCGACCCGGAGGCGAGCGCCCAACGGCCGATGACGGCGCGGGCGCTGCGCGCGGTGATCGACGACGACCGCCGCCACGGCCGGCCGCCGCTGCGCTTCGCCATGGTCTACCCGTTCGCCACCCACAACTACGAGCTGCGCTACTGGCTGGCGGCGGCCGGCATCGACCCCGACACCGATCTGCTCCTCACCGTCGTCCCGCCGCCGCGCATGGTCGAGGCCCTCGAACGCGGGGCGATCGATGGCTTCTGCGTCGGCGAGCCGTGGAACTCCGCCGCCGTACGGCGCGGCCGCGGCCGCATCGCCGTGACCAAGTACGAGATCTGGAACAACAGCCCGGAGAAGGTCTTCGCCGTCACCGAGCGCTTTGCCGAGGAACGGCCGGAGGTGCATCAGGCGCTGCTGCGCGCACTGATCGCGGCGGCGCTCTGGACCGACGCGCACCGGCTCGACGTGGCCCGCCTGCTCGCCGACGAGCGCTACGTCGGCGCGCCGGAGGCGCTGGTGGCGGTGTCGCTCACCGGTCACCTGCACCTCGCACCCGATGGCGAGCGCGCCGAGCTGGCCGACTTCCATGTCTTCCAGCGCTACGCCGCGAACTTCCCCTGGACGTCGCACGCCATGTGGCTGCTGGCGCAGATGTTGCGCTGGGGCCAGCTCGCTGCGCCGGTCGACGTGCTCGCCGTGGCGCGCCGCGTCTACCGCCCCGACCTGTATCGCGAAGCGGCGCGCGCCACCGGCGTCGCGGCGCCCGACGTCGACCTGAAGATCGAAGGCACACACGCCGCCGGCTGGCGCCTCGAAGGCGCCGCCGGCGCGATCGAGATGGGCAGCGACCTGTTCTTCGACGGCCGCACGTTCAACCCGGCCGCGATCGTCGACTACCTCGCCGGCACCAGCGTCGGCTCGCGTCAGGTCAGCCTCACCGCGCTCGCCGCGCACAATCCCTGAGGGAGAAGAGCGGGCGGGCCGCCCGCGCGCCCAGCCATGCACGCCCTGCGCGCTCGCGCAGCGATCGCAACCCCGTGTGCGATCCACCTTATGAGGCGCATTACGCGCACGCCGGGAGCGCGGGCGGCTCGCCCGCTCTTGATGACGAGCCCTGCGCCCCGTTCGCCTGCCTCGTTCCGTCGCACTGCCTAGCGATGAGGCGCCGCGCTGCACAGGCCTGAGGCAACACGCGACACATCGACGCGCCGCCGCACCGAGTTTGTTCTACGACGCACTGCGGCATTGCCCTTGCTGGACCATCACACAGCGAGGAATGGCCGAACCATCGCTGGTTCGACCGCGGACAATGGCGTCCCTTCGTGCGGGGAAGAACCCGCGTTGAAGAGGCGACGCCAGGCAAGGAGGTCCGCGATGAGTGACACGGCCATTCCCCCGACTGCGGCAGGCGACGACGCCACGCGCGCCACCCGAGTCGTCGTCGTCGGCAACGGCATGGTCGGCCATCGCTTCTGCGAGGAACTGGCGACGCGCGATGACGCCCCGCGCTTCCGCCTCACCTGCCTCGGCGAGGAATCGCGCCCGGCCTACGACCGCGTGCATCTGACCGCCGTCTTCTCCGGCACCGCCGCGCAGGCGCTGCAGCTCGCCGATCCGGCATGGTACGCGGCGCAGGACATCGGGCTCGAGCTGGGCGATGCGGTCGTGGCGATCGACCGCGCGGCGCGCCGCGTACGCACCGCCGCCGGTCGCCAGGTCGACTACGACGTGCTGGTGCTGGCCACCGGCTCGGCGCCGTTCGTGCCGCCGATCGCCGGCACGGACCTCGCCGGCGTGTTCGTCTACCGCACCATCGACGACCTCGACGCCATCCGCGCCTGGAGCGCGAGGGCGCGGCGCGCGGCGGTGATCGGCGGCGGGCTGCTCGGCCTGGAGGCCGCCAAGGCGGTGCTCGACCTCGGCCTCGAGACGCACGTGGTCGAGTTCGCGCCGCGCCTGATGCCGCGCCAGGTCGACGCCGGCGGCGGCGAGGTGCTGCGCCAGTCGATCGAGCGCCTCGGCGTGCACACGCACCTCGGCGTGCAGACCGAGGCGATCCTCGCCGGCGACGACGGCGCCGTCGCCGGGCTGCGGCTGAGCGACGGCACGCTGTTGCCCGTCGATCTGCTGATCATCTCGGCCGGCATCCGCCCGCGCGACGAGCTGGCGCGGGCCGCCGGCCTGGCGGTCGGCGAGCGCGGCGGCATCGTCGTCGACACGACGCTCGCCACCAGCGACCCGCAGATCTTCTGCATCGGCGAGAGCGCGCTGGCGAGCGGCATGATCTACGGCCTGGTGGCGCCCGGCTACGAGATGGCGCGCACGCTGGCGGCGCGCCTGTGCGGCGAGGACGCGCGCTTCACCGGCGCCGACCTGTCGACCAAACTCAAGCTGCTCGGCATCGAGGTGGCCAGCTTCGGCGACCCGAGCGCCGACGAGACGCTCGGCAGCGCGGCACACCGCGTCGTGGTCGAGGACCGCGGCCGCGGCGTCTACCAGAAACTGATCGTCAGCCTCGACGGCCGCCGCCTGCTCGGCGGCGTGCTGGTCGGCGACGCAAGCCCCTACCCGACCCTGCTCGCCGCCCTGCGCAGCGGCCGCGCGCTGCCCGAGC
>JBOHWA010001202.1:0-5312 GCA_050735855.1 Binatia bacterium | reverse complement strand
GTCCTCAGGTTTCAGTCGGTGGCGAAGGCACGATCGAAGGCACGCAGCAGCGGCTCAAGGTAGCAGGCTACAATCGCTCGCTCTTCACGCAGCCAGCCGCTTTGAATGCCTACGATCCAATAGCGCGACTCGCCATTGACCATCTTGAACCCGAAGACCGGGCCGCCGCTCATCCCGTCGATGTCGCTCAGGTGCAACTCGGCGTCGTCAGGAAGTTCGATCGTGCCGTAGAAGCGCGGGACCTTCGGATCGACGAGCGTATCCGGGGGATTTGCGAGTGGGGTAACGGGAAGTGTCACTACAGCCTTCTGAACGAACCCATTGCCCGCGTGAACTATTTCCTGCGTGGGCAAACCGAGCATGACGTACGAGTCAAATTGCTCGGGCCACTTGGGTTTCCAGTGGCGCTCGTCCATTGGCTCTATTCCATTCTTCTCCAGCAGCCGCGCGAATGGAGGGGCAAGTCCAATCACCCCATAGTCGATCGCTTCTTCGCCGAGAACGATGCGCGGCGCACTCGCGAGATCGAACGGGATCGCGTCATCAAAATGACCGTCGAGCGTCCATCCATCGTCCAGCGTCCATCCCGCAAGGCATTGCCCCCCGTCGATCGCACGGTTGATTCTGCCAAGGATGTGCCCGGCGGTCACCAATGCCCACCTGCGACGAATGGAGACGACGAATCCTGAGTAGGCCTGGTGTCGGACGTTCTCGATCGTCGACGACGGGTCCGTCCAGCAAAGACTGACGAAGTGCTTGCTGAGGGACCGAACTGCCTGCTCATTCATCTCCTTCCACTACCCGCCTCTGCGCAACATCGCCAGCAGCGTGCTAGTCCGGCCTCGAATCCCTTGAGCCGACGCTCCGTACTCACCGTGCCGTCATCCGGTCTTGTTGCCAACCGGCGCACCGCCGCCTACGGCGGCGCCATGCGTGCGCAAGCGAGGCGCCCGGCGCACACGCGGCGCCAGGCACGCTGTTCCGCGACGTCGTCCTTGCCCCACACATTGGCCCGACGCCGGGTCGTCAGATGTGTCGCCGTTGGCCCGCGCAGCCATCGCCACCGCCGCCGTCATGCGATACAGGCCGACCGGAGGCAACGCATGGCGACGCGCGAGAGCAAGGGTACGACTGCACCGAACTACCTCAATCGGAACCGGCAGCGCGTGGTCAGGGCTACCGCCCTGCCGGGTACCGACCACCTCCAGTCCTGCCCGAGCATCCGGGGCATGACGTGGTCGGCGGTGAAGTCGGTCACCGACTGCGTCTCCAGGCAGTAGATGCATCGCGACATTCCCTTCCAAATACCAGCGAGTCGTCGGGGCGGAAAGGAACGTCCCACTAGCGTGGCGGCAGGAGATGGGCAGTGTCGAGGTGTGCTCCACGCGAGGATCGGCCTGGGCGGATGCGTCCACACCGGGCTTATACGACGGGTTCATGTCTGAAAGCCGGAGCCCCAAGCGGCATCCGGCCGCCGTCACCTGAGTGCCGATCGGTCCAAGGCCGGATGGCGGTCCAGCCATGCGACCAGCGTATGCCGCTCGACGCTGCCGCTGGTGAGCAACAGGAGTGCGAGGTCTTCGAGCGCGCGCCACACCAGCGGCGCATGGATGATCTCCGCTGTCCTCGCCCACAAGTTGACCAGGACGTCGTCGGGAAGCGCGCGGGGATTGTCTCGGGAGCTGTACAAGATGGCGACGCGATCTCCGTCGCTGTGTTGGAGCCATCCGGATGGCAGGGCGGCTACGTCCAACGGATGTCCGTCACTCCAGTAGCTCCTTCGCGCGCAATACGGTACGGCGTTGACCCGGCGCCAGCCACGGGCACGGCATTCGGCGACATACCCAGCAAGAAAATGGAGTGCCACACGTTCGCGCTGCTCGGTCGGGGCCGCCAGGACATCGTAGTTCCACCGCATGCGTGCCAGGCTCTCGCCACGGGGATCCATTTCGATCGCCATCGGGATGCCCAGTCCGATGGCCACGCCTACGCTGACGTGTCCGGCCTCATGGTAGGCGCTACGACGTCGCTGCCGATCGTGGCGCTGCTGGAGAGCCAAAAGCCGGGCTTGACCGCTTCCACGCTTCGTCATCTGGATTACTCCATCTTCTGGCTCGGTGGTTTGGCCTCCGCAGATCAGCCACTGAAACCGAAACGCGACGGAGAAGGGCAACTCGCAGATCCCATGCTCCGCCTAGGCCCAATCTTCTCCTCGTTTGGCTTTCACGACCTGATGCCGGTCGCGGCAGCGGCGGGTCGACGGCGGCTGGTAAACGCCGGTCAGGTCGATAGTCTACGGCGCCGTTTTGCAGCGATTGGCCGCTGCTGCAGGACATGCATGTACCTCCGTGGCTAGGTGGCGGTCGGCTGCAGGAGATGCCTCAGCGCCGAGACTTTCGCCTCCAGACCCGGCACCTTCGACCCGGCACCCCCCCTTTTGCAAAAAGCCTCAACACGAAGGTGGGAGTGGGCGAGAAAAGAAAAAGCCCTGGAAGGTCCAGGGCTTTTTCGGAGAGCGGGCGACCGGGGTCGAACCGGCGACCTTATGCTTGGCAAGCATACGCTCTAGCCAACTGAGCTACGCCCGCGTGACCTCGGTATGTAGCGAAGGGGCCGGGGCGTGTCAAAAGGGGGTAGGGGGTGTGAACCTTTCGCTGGCTCGGCGCGTACTACGGATCGGCAACCAACGAGGAGGTCGAGCGCATGGAAACGAAACGCTGTCCGTATTGTGCCGAGGAGATTCGCACCGAGGCGACCCGCTGCCGCTACTGCCGCAGCCGGCTGACGTCGTTCGACATGGACCGCTGGCATCGCAGCCATGCGGAGGCGCGGCTGGGCGGGGTGTGCGCGGCGATCGCCCGCGCCCTGGCGCTGCCGGTGGTGGGGGTGCGGGCGGGGTTCATCGTCTTCTTCCTGGTTTTTCCGGCGCACCTGTTCGTATTGGCGCTCTATGGCGCCCTGTGGCTGGTGATTCCGAAGCGGCCGGGGGCGGAGTCGAGCCTCGAGCGCCTGCTGCGCTGGGGGCACGAGCAGGCGACGCGGATGAGCGGCGGACGCCCCTCGGGCGGGCCACCGAGCGTCATCCAGTCCTGATCCGGGCCGCGAGCGGGTAGTATGTCCTGGCGATGCAGACCGACGAGCAGCTCGCCGAGCGCCTGGCGGCCGGCGACGAGCCGGCCTTGCGCGAGCTGCTGGGCCGCTACGAGCGGCGGCTCGGGCTCTTTCTGCACCGCCAGACGGGCGGGCGCGACGTCGAGGATCTCTATCAGGAGACCTGGCTGCGCGTTGTGCGCCACGCGGCGCGCTTCGATGCCAGCCGGCGGTTCTCAACCTGGCTCTTCCAGATCGCCGTCAACCTGTGCCGCGACTGGCAGCGCCGGCCGCCGCCCGAGCCGCATGTGGGCGTCGACCGCGCCGGCGGCGCGCCGATCGAACGGGCCGAGCAGGCGCTCGACGCGGCGCGCCTGCTGGCCGAGCTTCCCGAGGCGCAGCGCGAGGTCGTCGTGCTGCGCTACTACCAGGACCTGAGCGAGGACGAAGTGGCGACCATCCTCGATATCCCGCGCGGCACGGTGAAGAGCCGATTGCACCATGCGCTGGCGCGCATGAGCGCGGTGGCCGGCCGCGACGCGCGCCGCGACGATGGAGCGGTGACGCGATGATCGAACGGCCGGAGAGCGCCCTGGAGGCGCACGTGCGCGACTGCGCCGACTGCGGCGCGGCGCCGCCGCCGGTCGACCGCCTGCGTGGGATGCTCGACACGGGCGGGGTGGCGGTCGACGCGGCGATGCTGTCGCGGCTGGCCCTCGCACGTCTGGCACCGGAGCTCGAGGCGCGGGCCCGGGCGGTATTCTGGCGCCGCGTCGGCCGCGCCCTCGGCCTGGCGCTGCTGCCGCTGCCGGTGGTGCTGGCGCTCGACGCGCTGCTGCTCACGGGCCTGTATGGCCTGGCGGCGGCGTGGCTGCCGTCGGGTGTCGCGACCTACGTCGTGCTGAGCTACGCCGTGCAGTTCCTGGTGCTGATCGGCGCCGCCTACGCGGCGATCCCGCTGCTGGTGGCGCGCGCCGCGCCGCACACCGATACCGCCGCGGCTTGAGGAGAGGTGATGAAGAACTGTCCGTATTGCGCCGAACCGATCCAGGAATCGGCGGTGAAGTGCCGCTATTGCGGCTCGGCCCTGGAACACTCGGTGCTGCAGCGCGAGTGGTATCGCTCGCGCCAGGGGAAGAAAGTCGCCGGCATCTGCGCCGGCCTGGCGAAGGAGTTCGGCATCGCGGCGACCCCGGTGCGCCTGGCGTTCGTGCTGCTGACGCTGATCGCCGGCGGGGCGGGGATCATTCTCTACGTCATTCTCTGGGTGGTCATGCCGTACCGCGAGCCGGCCAAGGCGACGCTCGAGCACCGCGGCGAGAGCATCGACCTGCCGGATCGCAGCGTCGCCGAACACGAGCGCCGTTAGGAAAACGCGCCTTGGGGGGCCGTTGCGGGGCGGGGCGGTGGCTGGCAGACTCCGCGCACCGTGCGTCATGGGCTGGCGGCCCTGCTGGGGGTAGTGCAGCGCAGTATCCGCACCCACGCGATGCTGAGGGCGGGCGACCGCGTGCTGGTGGCGGTGTCGGGCGGGGCCGACTCGACCGGGCTGCTGCTGGTCCTGGCGCAACTGCGGCGCAAGCTGGGCATCGAGCTGGTCGCCGCGCACGTCAACCACCGCCTGCGCGCCGAGGCCGACGCGGACGAGGCCTGCGCCGCCGCGGTGGCGGCACGCCTGCAGGTGCCGTACGTGCGCGCCGAGCTGTCGGCGCTCGGCGTCGGGGCGAACCTCGAGGCGCGGGCGCGCGCGCAGCGCTACGCGGCGCTGCGGCGCCTGGCGGCGGCTGCCGACTGCGCGCGCATCGCCACCGGCCACACGCTCGACGACCAGGCGGAAACGGTGCTCATGCGCCTGATCCGCGGCAGCAGCGGGCGCGGGCTGACGGCGGTGCGGCCGCGGCGCGCCGACGGCGTCATCCGCCCGCTGCTCGATTGCCGCCGCGCGGCCGTCGCCGGCGCCGTGCGCGCCGCCGGCCTGCCGGTCTGCTTCGATCGCAGCAACGACGATCCGCGCTTCCTGCGCACCCACGTGCGCCGCCGTGTCCTGCCGCTGCTGGCCGAGCTCAATCCGTCGATCGCCGCCGCCTGCGCCCGCCTGGCGGCGGCCGCCGGGGCCGAGCGGACGGTGGTGGCGGCGTGGGCCGATGCGCAGTTGGCGTCCGCCGCATCCCCGCTGCAGCTCGAGGTCGCCGCCCTGCGCCGGGTCGCGCCCGGGCTGCGCC
>JBOHWA010001201.1:0-2469 GCA_050735855.1 Binatia bacterium | reverse complement strand
GATCAACGCATGGCAGCCGTGCGCGCCTCGCCGACGGCCTGGGCCGCCGCGCTGCCCGGGATCCAGACGCGAAAGGTCGATCCCGCGCCGAGCACGCTCTCCACCTCGATGGTGCCGCCGAGCATGTCGAGCAGGCGGCGGACGATGTGCAGCCCGAGGCCGACCCCGCCGCGGCGCTCGCCGCCGTGGTCGCCCTGGCGGAAGGCGTCGAAAATCACCGGCAGCAGCTCCGGCGCGATGCCGATGCCCGTATCGCTGACGGCGACCTCGACCCCGGCGTCGCGCGGCACGACGCGCACCACGACGCCGCCGTCATCGGTGAACTTGATGGCGTTGAGCAGCAGATTCTTGATGATGACGCGCAGCTTGACCGGGTCGCTGCACACCGGCGGGAGGTCCGCCGCCACATCCCAGGTGATCGCCAGGGCGGCGTTGCGGCGCACCAGCTGCGCCTCGAGCTCGATCTCGGCCAGCAGGTCGATGAGGTCGACCTCCTGCAGCACCACCGGCAGGCGCTCGGATTCGAGACGGCTCATGTCGAGCGTCGTATTGACCAGCTCGAGCAGCTCGCGGCCCTGCTCGGCGATGCGCCGCACCGTGTCCTGCTGCTCGCCGGTCAGCTCGCCGAACATCTGGTCGGCGAGCAGGTCGCTGTAGCCGATGATGACGTTGAGCGGCGTGCGCAGCTCGTGTGACATGCTGGCGACGAAGTCCGACTTGACCCGATCGGCGCGGTCGAGCGCCTCGATCAGGCGGGCGTTGTCGAGCGCCAGCGAGGCGAGCTGCGCGACGCCGCCGGCGATGCGCTCCTGCGCGGCGCTGCACGGCTCGCGGCGCGCGTGGAAGCGCGCGGCGTGCAGGCCGACCATCTCACCGCCGCGCCGCAACGCCATCATCAGCACGCGCTCGGCGGCGTGGGCGCCGGACAAGGGGGCATCGCCGGCCGCCCGGGCGCGCAGGTCGACCTGGACGACGTCGGCCCCGGCGCGCAGCTCGGGCATGTACGACTCGAACACCGCCTGCGGAATCTGCAGGGCCTGCACCGCCGCCCACTGTTCGGACGGCTCGCCGCTGGTCGCCACCGCGCCGTACAGTCCGCGCTCGGCGTCGAGCAGATAGGTGCGGCTCACCTCGCAGCCGAACACCTCGACGGTCAGCCGGCAGAGGCGCTCGAGCAGCGCCGGCTGCTCGAGCTGACCGATCAGCTCGCGGCCGACGCGCGCCAGCGCCGCCGCGACCGCCGCCTCCTCGCGCTGGGCGGCGTAGAGGTCGGCGCTCCCCACCGCCATGGCCAGCTGCCGCGCGATGCTCTCCAGCAGCTGGATCTGCGGTGGGTGAAAGCGATGCTGGTCGGTCTTGATCGCCACCAGCACACCGACCAGCCGGCCGCGCACTTCCAGACCGCAGGCCGCGAAGGCGGTGATGCCGTGCGCCGCGAGCAGGGGCATGATCGGTTGATCGCCGGCGGACAGATCGTTGACCACCACCGTCGCGCCACTCGGCGGCGAGTCCGCCGGCATCAGCGTACCGCTCGAGATGACCATGTCGCGCGCCACTGCCGCCAGGGCGGCGGGCAGACCGACCTGCGAGCGCAGGCGGTAGGACTGCGTGCCGGCATCCCACCCGAGCGTCGCGACGCCTTCGCATGGCAGCACTTCGACGGTGCGCTGCTGCACCCGCATCAGCACCTCGTCGAGATCCAGCGTGCCGGCGATATCGTGCGCCAGGGCGAGCAGCGCCGCCTTGTCGCTCTCGGCGCGGCGGCGCGCGGTGACGTCGCGCGAGCTGACCACGACGCCGGCGAGCACCGGGTCGTCGAGCGCGGCGCGCGCCGCCGATTCGACCACGCGCCACGAGCCGTTGCGATGACGGATGCGATACTCGCTGCGCGTGGTCGGACCGCTGAGCGCGATGCCGTCGCGAAAGTTGCCGAGCACGGCCGCCCGATCGTCCGGGTGCAGGAGCTCGAAGCTGTTGCGGCCGACCAACTCCTCCGGCGTGTAGCCGAGCACGCGCTCGTGCGACGGGCTGGCGAAGCGGATCGTGCCGTCGCCGTCGAGGATGGAGACCAGATCGGAGGAGTGCTCGAGCAGCGCCGTCGACCAGCGATCGCGGTAGCGCCGCTGCTCCTCGGCGCGGGCGCGGCCGGCCTCCGCCGCGTCGCGCGCGACGCGATCGGTGTGCGCGCGGCGCAGCAGCCACAGTCCCACCGGTGCGATCACGACGGCGGCGACCAGGAACGGCGGCAGCGGCGGCGCGATCCACGCCAGCAGCCAGTCCAGGCCACCCGTCACAGCCACCAGCAACGCCGTCCGACCGGCGAGGTACAGTATCTCCGCGCGCATGGGCCCCGTTCGCAACCCGGCACCATAGTCCATCGGCGGACGCCCGGCCATGCGGAAGATGATGCCGGGCGGCGCCCCCGCCGGCCGAGCGGCCATCGCCGGCAGCGGCAGCGCGCCCACCGCG
>JBOHWA010001200.1:0-2817 GCA_050735855.1 Binatia bacterium | reverse complement strand
GGCATAGCGCGCCGCGGGCGCGGCCAGCAGCCAGCAGTCGCCCTCGAGCGCGACGGCGGGATCGAGCGGCTGCAGCGGCAGCGCCAGCTCACCGAGGTGGGCAGTGCGGGCGATGCGGATCGGCAGGGCGGTGACCGCGTGCAGGCGGATCTGCGCCCCGTCGAGCGCGGCGTAGCGGTCGAACTCGGTGCGCGCGAACAGGCGCGCGTTCTCCTTCGACAGATTCTTGTCGGTGCCCGAGGTCGCCGCTTCCCAGAAGCGCGGCTTGCCGGTGTCCAGGTGCAGGAAGCCGTCGGCGCGGTAGAAGCCGACGCCGCCGAGTTCCAGAGCGCGCAACTGTTTCCAGAGCGTACGCAGATCGAGCCCCTGCGGCTGCAGGTCGGCCGCCATGCCCTCGGTGTGCAGCGACGCCTCGGCGACGCGCCCGCCGGCGGCGCGCAGCGCGGCATTCATCGCCGAGCTGCGGTAGCCGGAGACCAGCGTCAGGCGCGTGGGGCGGTAGCGGTCCTGGACGAAGTCGATCAACTCGATCAGGCGCAGCGACACCGGGCCCTGCCGACCGTCGGTGCGCGAGCGGAAGAAGCGATCGACCTGGGCCAGCGCCGCGTCGTCGTAGCTGCCGTCGGCGCGCCGGTAGCGCACCGTCAGGCGCTCGGGGAAGTGCGCGTTGTAGAGGTCGATCGTTCCGTCGCCGGAGAAGAAGAAACGCGATTGGGCCGGCGACTCGTCGGGGGCGGAACACGGCGGCTGAATCCGCGAACTCTGAGCGACACTTACCGGTCGCACGCCCATCGATTGCAGGACGTCGATCCCAAGGTCCCTTCCCCCCTTGCGGGGGAAGGACAGGATGGGGGGGTGAGTCGAGCGTCGGGACTCGAGCACCCCCCCATCCTGTCCTTCCCCCGCAAGGGGGGAAGGGACCCTCGAAGTGGCCACGGCAAGGGCGTGCAGGCGTTGGCCCCGATCGATCGGCAGAGCCAATGCGACAACCACGCCCAGCCATGCCCATCGCCGCATGGCCCGGGACTATCGCCCGTCAAAGGCGCTTGGCAAGCAGCGCGGATCTATGGTTGCGTGGCGCCATGCACGATCTGGTGATTCGCAACGGGACGGTGATCGACGGCACCGGCGCGCCGCGCGTGGCGGCGGATGTCGCGGTCGACGACGGAGTGATCAGCGCGGTCGGCCGCGTGGCGGCGCGCGGGCGGCGCGAGATCGAGGCGCGCGATCTGCTGGTGGCGCCCGGGTGGGTCGACGTCCACACCCACTACGACGGCCAGGTCACCTGGGACCCGCTGCTCGCCCCGTCGAGCTGGCACGGCGTCACCACGTTGGTGATGGGCAACTGCGGCGTCGGCTTCGCGCCGCGCCGGCCCGGCCAGGAGGATTTCCTCATCGAGCTGATGGAGGGGGTCGAGGACATCCCCGGCACCGCCCTGCACGAAGGCATGCAGTTCAACTGGGAGTCGTTTCCCGAGTACCTCGACGCGCTGGCCGCCATGCCGCGCGTGCTCGACGTCGCCGCACAGGTGCCGCACTGCGCCCTGCGCGCCTATGTGCTCGGCGAGCGCGCCCACGACCTCGAGCTGAGCGACGACGAGATCGGCGCCATGGCGCGCCTCACCGAAGAGGCGATGCGCGCCGGCGCGGTCGGCTTCTCCACCTCGCGCACCATCCTGCACCGCTCGAAGCACGGCCTGGTGCCGGGCACGCACTCGACGCCGGAGGAGCTGCTGGCCCTCGGCCGCGCCCTCGGCGCCGCGGGGCACGGCGTCTTCGAGATGGTGTCCGATCTACAGGGGCAGGAGCCCGATCTGAGCTGGATGCGCGAGTTCTGCCGCAGCACCGGGCGCGCCATCACGTTCGCGCTGGCGCAGTCGCCGATGCAGCCGACCGCGTGGCGCGACACCCTGGCGCGCATCGACGAGCTGGCGGCCACCGGGCTCACCATCGTGCCCCAGGTGCCGACGCGCCCGACCGGCATGCTCTTCGGCCTGCAGAGCTCGCTGCATCCGTTCATCACCCATCCGACCTACAGCGGCGAGCTGGCGGCGCTGCCGCTCGCCGAGCGCGTCGCCCGCCTGCGCGATCCCGCCGTGCGCGCCCGCCTGCTCGCCGAGGCGCCGGCCATCGAGCATCCGATCGCCCGCTTCCTGATCACCAACTGGGCGCAGATGTACCCGCTCGGCGATCCGCCCGACTACGAGCCCACCGCCGAGACCAGCGCCGCGGCGGTGGCGGCGCGCAGCGGGCGGCGGCCCGAGGAGGTCGTCTACGACTGGATGCTGGAGCGCGACGGCCGGCAGTTCCTCTTCGCGCCGCTGGCCAACTACGTCGACGCCAACCACGACGCGCTGCGCGAGATGATGGTCCACCCGCGCACCGTCCTCGGCCTGTCGGACGGCGGCGCCCATTGCGGCCTGATCTGCGACGCCAGCATGCCGACCTACCTGCTGACGCACTGGGCGCGCGACCGCCACCGCGGCGAGCGCATCCCGCTCGAGCACGCCGTGCGGCTGCAGACCGGCAACACCGCGGCGGTGTACGGCCTGCGCGACCGCGGCACGCTCGAGGTCGGCAAGAAGGCCGACGTCAACCTGATCGACTACGACGCGCTGCGCCTGCACGCCCCCGAGATGGTCTTCGATCTGCCGGCCAGCGGCCGCCGCCTGATCCAGCGCGTCGACGGCTACCGCGCCACGCTGGTCGCCGGCGCGGTGACATTCGAGGACGGCGAGCCGACCGGCGCCCGCCCGGGCCAGTTGGTGCGCGGCGCCGCAGCCTGAGCCCACCCTGGAGGGCGCCGGTCCCTCGGCG
>JBOHWA010001199.1:0-4729 GCA_050735855.1 Binatia bacterium | reverse complement strand
CCGCGATTGTGATCAGCACGGCGCCGAGGGCCCGGCGCCCTCCGCCAGCCTGCCGCTCGCCGGCAGCTGACTCACAGCTCGGCTGACCTGAGCCCCGAACACACCCACTACCGAGGCGCCACTCGCCTAGACCTGCCCCAGCCCCCGCGCTATGGATGGCGACTTCATGGAGCCGAGCGACCTCGCGCGCGATACCGCCGTCACCCGGTTGCAGGTCGCGCCCGGCTGGTACACGGCGGAGTTGTCTTCTGCTTGGGACTTCCGCACCCCGTCGGGTGGCGCGTTGATGACCGTCGCCATGCGCGCCATGCAGCAGGAGCTCGATGACCCCGCCCTGCGCCCCCTGTCGGCCAACACCCACTTCTGCTCGCCGGTGCCGGCCGGGCCGCTCGAGATCCGGGTGGAAGTCCTGCGCCACGGCGGCGCCGCAGCGCAGGTGCGCGCCCAGCTCTCCTCCACCAGCATGCCGGGCCCCGGGCTCGAGGTGAGCGCCACCTTCGCGCGCGAGCGCGACGGCATCGACATGATCGACACCGCGCCGCCCGACGTGCCGCCGCCGGACGGCTGCCCGTCGTTCACCCAGATGGCGCTGATCGACCAGCGCCTGCGGCCGCCGTTCTTCGACAACTTCGATACCCGCCTGGCGCTCGGCCACGTCTGGTGGGGCACCGACTGGACCGCCGGCCCAGCGCGCATCGCGCGCTGGTTCCGCTACCACGTGCCGCAGCGCCGCGCCGACGGCTGCTTCGATCCACTCGCCATCCCGCCGATCGCCGACACCATGCCGCCGGCGCTGATCCAGAAGCTCGGCCCAGGGCACGAGCCGTTCTTTGCCCCGAGCCTCGATCTCACTGTCCACTTCCTCGAGGACACGACGTCGCAATGGCTGCTCACCGCCGCGCACGCGCGCCGCGCCCGCGCCGGGTATTGCACCGCCGACGTCGAGATCTGGGACGATGGCGGCCGCCTGCTTGCCTACGCGACACAGATGATGCTGCTGCGGAAGCTGCCGCCGATGCAGACTTCGGCGGAGTGACCGCCCCCCCCCTCGCCAGCCGCCCCCCGCCATGCCGACCGATCCTGCCATCCGCCTCTCCGTCGTCATCCCTGCGTTCAACGAGACGCAGCGGCTGCCGCGCACGCTGACCGACGTCCTGGGCTACCTGGGGCGCCAGCCGTATGGCGCCGAGGTGGTGGTGGTCGACGACGGCTCGACCGACGAGACCGCGCGCCTGGTGCGCGAGTGGCCGGCGGCGAAGACGCCGCTGCGCCTGGCGGCGCACCCGGATGGCCGCAACCACGGCAAGGGCGCGACGGTGCGGCGCGGCATGGGCGAGGCGGTCGGCCAGTACCGCTTGTTCATGGACGCCGACAACTCGACGACCCTCGATCACGTCGAGCGCTTCTGGCCGTTCACCGAGCAGGGCTTCGACGTGGTGATCGGCTCGCGCGACATCGGCGGCGCCGAGGTGGTGGTGCACCAGTCCTGGTACAAGGAGCTCGGCGGCAAGGTCGGCAACCTCATCATCCGCGCCCTGGTCCTGCCCGGCATCGCCGATACCCAGGCGGGCTTCAAGATGTTCAGCGCCCGCTGCGTCGAGGCGATCCTGCCGCGGCTGAGCATCGAACGCTGGGGCTTCGACATCGAGCTGCTGGTGGCGGCGCGCTGCCAGGGGTTCACGGTGCAGGAAGTCCCGGTCGTGTGGCGCAACGACGCCAACAGCAAGGTCCCGGCGCTGGCCTACGTCGAGGTGCTGGGCGACGTCTGGCGCGTGCGCCGGCGGCGCAACGCGGGGCTGTACTTCTAGTCGGGGGTCTATGTGGAGGGCGCCGGGCCCTCGGCGCCGGGGGCGGCGCGGTGACCGATGCGAGCCCGGCGCCGAGGGATCGGCGCCCTCCAAATGGGGCACGGAACGGGGGGTCACTGCGGCTGGAGCCGCACCTCGACCGAGCCCGATGTGTCGGTGAGCATCCCCACCCACGCGTCCGCCCAGCCGTAGCGTTCGGCCAGCAGGCCGCGGATGTGCGCATTGCCGCGCGGATTCTCCACCGGTGTCGCCAGGTAGCGCCGCCGCGTCCCATCGCGCTCGACCTCGACCTCGGGGTTCTCCAGGAGCTGCTGGAAGAACGGGCGCTCCGGCGTCGCTGCCTCGATCCAACTGAAGCCGTCCGCGTCGGCGATCCAGGTGCGAGTCTGCTTTGCGCTGCCATCGCGGCCGCGCGTGTGGACGACGACGACTTCCAGCCCTTCGAGCGCGTAGAGCGTGATGGCGGCGAAGAGCAGCGCGGCGAGCAGCAGGGTGCCGGCGATCCGTCGCGGGCTCATGCGACGCCCACCACCTTCGCGTACGCCGCGCGGATGTCGGCGGTGTGGCGACGGTAGTCGTCGAGCAGCGCGCGGCGCGCGCCGCCGGCGCGTTGCGGTGAGCGGTAGCCGAGGCGGCGTGCCAGGCCGTCGAGGTCGCCGCGCTCCTCGTCGAGATCGGAGATGGAGCGGTTCTCGACGATGCGCAGGCGGCTCGACAGGCGTTGCAGAAAATCCCAGCCGCGCCGCAGCGCCGCGGCATCGGCCTCGGCGAGCAGGCCGAGCGCGGCCAGCCGGTCGAGGTGGTTGGCCGTGCGGTCGACCTCGAGCAGCGTCGCGTGCGCGCGGCCGTGGGTGAGCTGGAGGAACTGCACGACCGTCTCGACGTCGAGCAGCCCGCCGCGGCCGGTCTTGAAATCGCGCCGCTGGCTGGTCTCCTGGGCCAGCTCGGCTTCCATGCGCTGGCGCACGCGATGGATCTCGGCGCCGACGTCGGCCGGCAGCGGCCGGCACAGGATCTCGCGCCGCAGGTCGACGAAGGCGGCGGCGAGCCGCGGGCTGCCGGCGGCCGGCCGCGCGCGCAGCAGCGCCTGGCGTTCCCACACCTGCGCACTGCCGGCGTGATAGGCCGCCAGGCGGTCGAGCGCGGTGACCAGCATGCCCTGGTTGCCCGACGGCCGCAGGCGCGCGTCGATCTGGTAGCAGAGGCCGCTGTGGGTGCGCGTCTGCAGGGCCCAGATCAGTTTCTGCGCCAGGCGGACGTAGTACTCCTGCGCCTCGAGCTGGGCGTCGCCCGCGGCGTCGCCGATGGCGTAGAGGAACATCACGTCGAGATCGCTGCCGTAGGTCAGCTCGCGGCTGCCGAGCTTGCCCATGCCGACGACGAGGAACTCGCCCTGCCCGACCGCCGCGGGCGGCGGGCCGCGCCGCGCCAGCTCGTCGCGCGCGACGTCGAGCCCAGCCTCGACACACACCTCGGCGAGATCGGTCAGCCCGGTCTCGGCCTCGGCGAGGGTGATCTTGTCGGTCAGGTCGAGCAACCCGATGTTGACCAGCTCGCGGTTCTGGAACAGGCGCAGGGCCTCGAGGGCCGCTTCGCTGTCGTCGCCGGTGGCGCCGAGCTCGGTGCGCAGCGCCTGCAGCGACGCCTGCAGCGCGGCGCGCGGCGGCACCAGCACGGACGGATCGTCGAAGATCGGCTCGATCAGCCGCGGGTGGGTGGCGAGGTAACCCGACAGGTACTCCGAGGCGGCGAACAGCGTCGCCAGGCGATCGATCAACTCCGGCCGATCGACCAGCAGGCCGTAGTAGAACGTGCGCGAGCCGAGGCCGCGGATGAAGCGGTCGAGGTTGTTCATCGCCCGCTGTGGATCGGGTGAAGCCTCGAGGGCGCGGGCGAAGCGCGTCGCCAGCTGCTCGATCTGGCCGCGCGTCTCGGGTTGCGCCAGCAGGTGCGGCACGTTGCGCTCGAAGAGCTCGAGCAGCCGCTGGCTGCCGTCGTCGGCGAACAGGGCGGCGAAGATGGCGCGGATGCGCTGCCGTTCGCTCTCCAGGGCCGCGTCGAAGGCGGCGACGCCATCGTCGCCGAGAAAGCCCATGGCGCGCGCCAGGCGCAGGCGCGCGCCGGGGTCGGTGGGCAGGCGGTGCGTCTGGCGCTCGCCCTCCATCTGCAGGCGGCTCTCGGTGCGGCGCAGGAACGCATAGGCCGCGAACAGCTCGGCGCTCTGTGCGGCAGGCAGCACGCCGACCTGGGCGAGCGCGGTGAGCGCCCGCTGGGTCGAGCGGCCGCGCACCTGCGGGATGCGGCCGCCGTGCAGCAGCTGCAGCGCCTGGGCGACGAACTCGACGTCGCGGATGCCGCCGGCACCGACCTTGACATTGAACGCCGCGCCGCTGCGCTCCTCGGCGCGTTCGATCAGTTCTTTCATGTCGCGGATGGCGGCGACGCCGGCGTAGTCCATGGCGCTGCGGTAGATCATCGGGTCGACGGCGCGGATCACCTGCCAGCCGAAGGCGAGATCGCCGGCCACCGGCCGCGCCTTCATGAACGCCGCCTTCTCCCAGGTCAGCGCCCAGGTGTCGTAGTAGTCGGCCAGGCTGGGGCTCGGCACGACCAGCGGGCCGGACTGGCCCTCGGGGCGCAGGTCGAGATCGATGCGGTAGAGGAAGCCGTCGCGCGTCGAAGTGGTCACCAGCCGGCCGAGCTCCTGCGCGACGCGGCCGAAGTACTCGTCCGGCGAGAGCCCGCCGGCGCTGTCGGCGATCGGCAGCGGCTCGAGGACGTAGATGAGGTCGACGTCGGAGGAATAGTTGAGCTCCTCGCCACCGAGCTTGCCCATGCCGAGCACGCAGAAGCGCGGCGCCACGGTGCCGCCGGCCGCGCCCGGCCACTGCGGCGCACCGTGTCGGCTGGCGACGCGGGTC
>JBOHWA010001198.1:0-3735 GCA_050735855.1 Binatia bacterium | reverse complement strand
TCCCGAGGCCCTGGCCGCCTGGAGCCGCGCCCCGGCGACGCTCGCCCGCCCGGCGCTGCGCCTCGCCGCCGCCACCATGGTCGGCCTCAGCGCCATCGCGCTGGCGGCGTGGCAGGGCGGCCTGGTCTCGCCGCTGCCACTCGCGGTCTGTCTGGCGCTGCAGGGGGCGCTCGGCCTGGCGCTGCGCCGGCGCGTACACGCGATCCTGCGCGACGTCGAGCTGCCCGGCCGCGACCTCGGCCTGCTCGCCGCCCTGCTCGAGCGCATCGAGCGCGAGCCGGCCGCCGCCCCGCGCCTGGCGGCGCTGCGCGCCGCGCTCGATACCGACGGGGTGGCGCCGTCGCGCCGCATCGCGCAGCTGCAGCGGCTGATCAACCTGCTCGACGCCCGCCGCAATCAGTTCTTCGCCCCGCTCGCCCCGCTGCTGCTGTGGGGCACGCAGCTCGGCATGGCGATCGACGCGTGGCGCGCCGTGTCCGGCGCCGGCATCGAACGCTGGCTGCGCGCGGTCGGCGAGTTCGAGGCGCTGTGCGCCCTCGCTGCCTACGCCTACGAGCATCCGCACGATCCGTTTCCGCAGGTGCGCGAGGATGCCGGCCCGTTGTTCGAGGGCCGCGGCCTCGGCCATCCGCTGCTGCCGGCGGCGCGCTGCGTGCGCAACGACGTGCACCTGGGCCGCGACTGCGCCGTGCTGGTGATCAGCGGCTCCAACATGTCGGGCAAGAGCACGCTGCTGCGCACCGTCGGCATCAACGCCGTGCTCGCCCAGGCGGGGGCGCCGGTGCGCGCCGAGCGCCTGGCGCTCAGCCCGCTGGCGGTCGGCACCTCGATGCGCCTGCTCGACTCGCTGCAGGCCGGCACCTCGCACTTCTATGCCGAGATCCAGCGCCTGCGGCAGCTGGTCGACCTCGCCGCCGCGCCGCCGCCGCTGCTCTTCCTGCTCGACGAGGTGCTGCACGGCACCAACTCGCACGATCGCCGCATCGGTGCCGAGGCGGTGGTGCGCGGCCTGGTCGGGCGCGGCGCCATCGGGCTGATCACCACGCACGATCTCTCCCTGGCCGGCATCGTCGACGGCCTGGCGCCGCGCGCCGCCAACGTCCACTTCGAGGATCACCTCGAAGGCGGCGTCATGACCTTCGACTACCGCATGCGCCCGGGCGTGGTGCGCAAGAGCAACGCGCTGGAGTTGATGCGCGCGGTGGGACTGGACGTGTAGCGCGGCGGCGAGCAGTCTCCGGTAGCGCGGCCGTCCCTGGCCGTTGGCGCGCGAAGCGCGCCACATGCACGATGGCCGACGCGGCTGGGCTCCGCGGACGGAACCCAGACGGGCACGGAGGCCCGCGCTACTGGAGCATGATCACTGGGCCTTCTGTGCCTCTTCCGCCGCTGCCTTCGCCGCTGCGGCACGCGCGCGCTGGCACGGGCAGCCGAGGGCCTTCTCTCCCGGCGCGGCATCGCCGGCGGCGGCCATCGCGCCGTCCTGCTTGCACTCGGCGCTGCCGCAGCAGCCGCCGCCCGGCATACCAGGGCAGGGCGCCTTCTGCTCGGCCGCGGCCGGCGCGGTGGCCGACTCGGCCGCGCGCACCGGCAACGCGACGAAGGTGAAGGCGAAGAGCATGGCCGTCAGGCCGAGCGAGAGGGGTCGCGACATGGGGTCCTCCGAACGGGGCGAGATGCCCCAGTACTAGCCGGCGGCAACGGCCGGAGCAAAGGCGCCGCAGGAGTTCCGCACCCGGGCGGGCCATGGTAGCGCTGGGCCATGGAGACACGACGACTCGGTACCAGCGCGCTCAAGGTCTCGGCGATCGGCCTCGGCTGCATGGGCATGTCGGAGTTCTACGGCGCCGCCGACGAGGCGGAATCGATCGCCACGCTGCACCGCGCCTTGGAGTTCGGTTGCACCTTCCTCGACACCGCCGACATGTACGGCCCGTTCACGAACGAGGCGCTGCTCGGCCGCGCCCTCGCCGGACGGCGCCAGCAGGCGGTGATCGCCACCAAGTTCGGCATCGTGCGCGATCCGGTGAACGCCATGGTGCGCAGCATCAGCGGCAAGCCGGAGTACGTCCGCGCCTCGTGCGAGGGCAGCCTGAAGCGACTCGGCATCGACGTCATCGACCTGTACTACCAGCACCGCGTCGACCCGCAGACGCCGATCGAGGACACCGTCGGCGCCATGTCGCGCCTGGTCGAGGAGGGCAAGGTGCGCTGCATCGGCCTGTCCGAAGCCAACGCCGACACGCTGCGCCGCGCCAGCAAGGTCCACCCGATCGCCGCCCTGCAGAGCGAGTACTCGCTGTGGAGCCGCGACCCCGAGGACGGCATCCTCGCCGCCTGCCGCGAGCTCGGCGTCACCTTCGTCGCCTACAGCCCGATCGGCCGCGGCTTCCTGAGCGGCGAGATCAAGCGGTTCGACGACCTCGCTGCCGACGACTACCGCCGCATGTCGCCGCGCTTCCAGGGCGACAACTTCGGCCGCAACCTGGCGCTGGTCGAGCGCATCAAGGAGATTGCCACGGCCAAGGGCTGCACCGCCACGCAGCTGGCCCTGGCCTGGGTGCTGGCGCAGGGCGACGACATCGTGCCCATCCCCGGCACCAAGCGGCGCAAATACCTCGAGGAGAACCTCGCCGCCGCCGCCATCAGGCTGAGCGCAGACGAGCTGGCGCGCATCGACGAGATCGCCCCGCGCGGTGCCGCCGCCGGCGAGCGCTACCCGGAAGCGATGATGCGCTTCGTCAACAGCGGCTCGGCGTAGGGGGCGATTCCAACGCCGGTGTGCGGCAGACACTCCGCCGCTGAGCGCGGGCGGCCCGCCCGCTCCTTGCGCCGCGCGGAGGGGTCCGCATCGTTCGGCGGCCCCCCGCCGCCCCGGAGCGGGCGGGCCGCCCGCGCTCCCGGCGGCGGAGTCTCCGCATCCAATGCGGCCAGCGCACTTGCCTCATGGCGATCAGGGACGCGCGTGCACGCAGAGCGCCGGGAGCAGCGTGACGCGCGCGTGGCGACGCACCCTCAGTCAGCGACCAACTCGATGGCGAGTACCGGCGTCGCCGCCAGGTCGCGCAGCAGCTCGGCGTCCGAACGATCCAGCCGGCTGGTATAGCCGACGAACCAGACGATGACGCGCGCGTACCACGGGTGGGCGCGGATGAAGCGCAGCACGACGCCGGCGCCCTCAGCGCCGGTCGCGTCGCGGACGCGAGCCGGGCATCGACGCGTGCCGATGCGCACGTGGACGCGCGGCTCGGCGAGGGCGTTGCACACCCAGTCGGCGCGGCGGCCGTAGGCGGGTTGGACGTAGTAGCGCGTCGCATCGCGGCCGACGATGTCGAGCACTACGGTGTGCGGCCGGCCGCTGCGCCGGCCGACGGTCTCGAGCACGATCCAGTCGACCCCGACGAGCCGTGTCACCGCCTGCGCCGGGCCGTGGCCGGCGACGCGCTCGAGCCACAGCGGCAGGCGGAACAGCGCCCGGCGCAGCGGCCCTGGCGTCTCGCGGCGCATCGCGTCTCAGCGGCGCAGCACCACGAGATCGGTTGGCAGGCCGTCGACGGGCAGCGGGCTGGCGTCGACGGCGATGTCCTCGGCCGCTGCGGCGGCACCGAGCTCGATGATGCGGCGCACCCGCCAGCGCGCGTTGAACACGGTGATGCGCCCGTCGCGCCGGCTGAGCGCGACGAGCCCACCGCCGCGCGGCAGCGCCAGCACCGGATCGCCGCCGACCGGCGGCAG
>JBOHWA010001197.1:0-1934 GCA_050735855.1 Binatia bacterium | reverse complement strand
GCACGAGCGCGATGAGTAGCGACGCCAGGGCGCGGCGTGCGCCGCCGCAGCGCGCGTGCGACCGCCCAACGACACAGCGGGCCGCGATACGATTCGCGACCCGCTGTGCCGTCATCCGATCCCTCGTCCTCTCTTCGCCCACCGCGCGGCGGGCACGAGACGTGCGGGATCAGCCAGCCGGGGTGGCCGGTGCAACCGTCACGTCGATCTCGACGACCGGATCATAGTACAAATAGAAGATGCCGCGAATGGTATAGGTGCCCGGCGCGACCGTCTGGCCGTTCTCGTCCTTGAGGTCCCAGAACGCCTTCAGCTGATACTTCAGCTCGGCCTCATCGCGGCCCGGCGCGCCGGCGGGCAGGAATGGATCGCCGCAGCCCTCCTGGCGGATGGTGCGCACCAGCTGCTCGCCGCGGTAGGCGTAGAGGTCGAGGCAGGGGTCGAAGATGCCACCCGGGCGCAGCATCTCGGTGACGGTGAAGCGCAGCTCGACGACGTCGGGCAGCGTGTAGTCCGCGCAGTCCGATTCGAGCGTCACGCGGTTGAAATCGTCCGACCAGATCCCGCGGTTGACCTCGGCCGGGTCGCAGTACGCGAGATCACTGGTGGCGTACACCTCGATCGGCAGCGACGAGCTCTCCTGCTCGCCCAGGACTGCGGTGATGGCCACCGAGCCAGCGGCGCGGCCGCTGAAGGTCCCGGGCACGTCGAAGCCACCGACCGCCGTGTCGCTGCTCTGCCAGGTCACCGCGTCGGTCAGATCGCGCTGGAAGCCGATGTCGTAGTAGCCGATGGCATGGAAGACCGCCTGCTCGCCGACGCCGATGGCGCGGTCCTGCCCATCCATGTAGATGGCCAGTGACTGCAGCGTCGCCTCGTTGACCACGCGCACGGTGATGCCCGTGCTGGTGACGGTGCCGAGCTGCGCATCGATCAGCCCATCGCCGGCGCCGGCCGCGGTCAGCTTGCCGGTGGCGTCGACCGTCGCCACGGCGCCGTCGCTGGTGCGCCAGGTGACGCGGTCGCTGACGTCTTCCCATTCGCCCGTGTCGTAATGAGCGGTGGCGGCGAGCTGTGACGTGTCGCCGCGCAGCAGGGTGATGAAATACCCACACTCGAAGCACGGCACGTCGGACCCGGGGCGCAGCGGCCCGCCGTCGGCGGCGTAGTAGTTGAGCTGCGAGGCGTAGATGGAGAGGCCGACGACCGTCGGCTGGCTGACGACGCGGATGTCGAGCGCGTCGCTCTGCACGGCCCCGAGCACGGCGCGGAGCTGCGTGGCGCCGGCCGCGACGGCGGTGAACTCGCCCAGCACGACGGTGCCGACCCCGGCCGGCTCGAGGCGCCATTCCACCTCGTCCGTGATGTCGTCATAGTAGCCGGTGTCGAATTCGCCGATGGCTTGGAACTGCAGGGTCTTGCCGATGCGCACGATGCGCTGGCAGTCGGGCGGCGGCAGGAAGATGTCGTTGGCACCGATCGGCGGACCGGTCGGCGCCTCGGCGTCGCCCGGCCGCGGGTAGTCATAGTAATAGCAACTCGAGTTCTGCAGGTAGATGCGCTGCAAGGTCGGCCGTTCGACCACCTCGAGGTGCAGCACGGGACTCGTGACCGGTCCGAACTCGGCGGTGAAGTCGGTGGCGCCGGGCGACAGCGGCGCGACGGCGCCCCAGCTGTCGATCGTGGCCACCGCCGGCGCCGAGGACGTCCACGTCGCCAGCCAGGTGACGTCGACCGCGCTGCCGTCGGAGAACTGCGCCACGGCGCCGGCGCCGCTGCTCTGGCCGACCACCAGGCGCGACGGCCCCTGTACGGCGACGCTGGTCAACTCGATCGGCGTGTCGCTGGTGCACGGGGCGACACAGGCGCTGCCCGGGCAGTCCTGACAATCGGGGCAGGTGGAGATGCAGCTGCACGAGTCGTCCGGCTGCGCG
>JBOHWA010001196.1:0-1636 GCA_050735855.1 Binatia bacterium | reverse complement strand
CCGCTGTCGTTCTTCCACCCCGACGGCGCCGCCGGTCCGCGCTACCGCCTGGCGCCCGCAGCCGGCGGCTTCGCGCTGGTCGGCGAGGCGCGGCACTACACGCGCGCGGCGCTGCTCGACACGCTCGCCACAGCGCCGTTGCAGTTCAGCACCAGCGCGCTGCTGCGCCCGATCCTGCAGGACACGCTGCTGCCGACCGCCGCCTACGTCGGCGGCCCTGGCGAAGTGGCCTATTTCGCCCAGCTGGCGCCGCTCTATGCCGCCTACGGTCTCGCCATGCCGCTGGTCGTGCCGCGGGCGCGGCTGCGCGTCGTCGACGACAAGACGGCGCAGTTGCTGGCCCGCCTGCGGCTCACGGCCGACGACGTGCAGCGACCGGAGGACGTGCTGCTCGCCATGGCGCGCCCCGACGCGCCGCCCGCGGCCGCGGTCGAGCAGCGCCTGCTGGCGCCGTTCGCCGCCACCCTCGCCGCGTTGTCGACCGAGCTGGCACCGCTCGGCGGCGGCGTGCCCGGCGCGTTGGAGAAGACCCGCGCCACGGTCGAGTCGGCGCTGATCCGGCTCGCCGGCAAGATCGAGCAGGCCCGCCTGCACCAGGACGCGGCGCTGGTCGCCGACGTGCGCCGGCTGCGGCGCCTGCTGTTCCCCAACGAGACGCCGCAGGAGCGCGTCTACGGCCTCGCCTCGTTCGCCGCGCGCCACGGCGAGCGCCGCTTCGTCGACGCGGTGCTGGCGGCCGTCCGCCCGTTCGACCCCACCCCGCGCGACCTCGGCTTCGCCGCTGAGGTGGCGCCGTGAGCGACCGCCTCGCCGTCGGCATCGTCTGTTATTCGAGCCTGGGCGGCAGCGGGGTGGTTGCCGCCGACCTCGCGGCGGGGATGGCCGCGCGCGGCCATCGGGTGCACATCATCGCCAGCGCACCGCCGATGCGCGGCTTGCCGATCTCGGATCACCTGCAGGTCCACACGGTGCGCGTCCCCGACTATCCGCTCTTCGACCACCCGCCCTACGAGATGGCGCTCGCCGCGACGATCGTCGCGGTCGCGGAGGCGCAGCGGCTCGACCTGGTACACGCGCACTACGCGGTGCCGCACGCCGCCAGCCTGCATCTCGCCCGCCAGGTCTTGGGGCGCGCCGCGCCGCGCGCCATCGCCACCTTGCATGGCACCGACGTGACCCGCGTCGGCCTCGACCCGAGCCAGCGCGCGGTGACACGCTTCGCCGTCGCCGCCGCCGACCACATCACCGTCCCGTCGGAGTTCCTGCGCCGCGAGGCCCACCGGCGCCTCGGGCTGCCGGAGGCGCCGGCGATCGAGGTGATCCCCAACTTCGTCGACACCGAGCACTTCGCGCCACCCGCGCAGCGCGATCGCCGCGCGCTCGCCGCCCTGTTCACGGGCCGCGACGAGGGCGGGCCATTCCTGTTCCACGTCTCCAACTTCCGCCCGGTCAAACGCACCGCGGATCTCGCCGCGGTGCTGGCGCTGGTGCGCCGGCGGATGCCGGCGCGGCTGGTCGCGGTCGGCGAGGGTCCCGAGCTCGACGCCGCGCGCGCCGCCGCCGCGCGGCTCGGGCTGGCCGACGCCATGTGCTTTCTCGGCCGGCAGGCCGACTTCACCCCGCTGCTGCGCCAGGC
>JBOHWA010001195.1:0-3244 GCA_050735855.1 Binatia bacterium | reverse complement strand
GGCTGCGCAGCGGCTCGTGCGTCTCCTCGGCGCGCGGCGAGCGCGGCGCGCGGCGCCGCAGGCGGCCGAGCAGGCGGCGGGTGAAGCGGCGCTCGATCCACTCCGGCACCATGCGGTGCCGCGCCAGGCGCGGGGCGGCGCAGAGGCGTCCGTCGCTCAGCGGCGGCAGCAACGCCGGCGCGGCTGGTGCGACCGGATGGGCGAGGCGCCAGGCGGTGAACGGGTCGACGCCGCTGCGGGCGGCGGCGGCGGCCGGCGGCGAGCCTTCGGGCAGCAGCTCGCGCAGGGCACGCAGCGACTCGGCGACGGCATCGCCCTGCCACGCGTCGCGCTGCAGGGCGCGCTCGACCGCGGCCTCCGCCAGCCCCGCATGCTCGGCCTCGGGGACGCCGAGCGCGGCGAGGTAGGCGCCGACGCGCCCATGCGCCTGCTTCCAGTCCTGCAGCAGGCGAGCGGTCGGCACCTGGATGGCCGCCGGGGCGGCCGGCAGGTCGCTGCGTATGGGCGCCGGGTCGCTCACGGCAGGATCACGTCCGACCAGGTTTCGGTCAGCGAGTGCCCGCCCTGGTCGAGGAAGGCGCGCAGCTCGACCGGGTCGCTGCGCAGCGGTTTGATCTGGAAGGTCAGCCGCCAGCCGCCGGTCACCGGGTTCTTCACCACCTGCTGGTCGAGCAACGCCGCCGACTCGTCGCCCGAGGCGATGGTGACGACGCCGCGCAGCACGGTGTCGGCGGGCAGCGAATCGAGCTTCTTGCCGGCGAAGTCGACGACGAAGCGGTAGGTGCCCTCGGCGGTGCCGCGGTCGCGCCGCGTCGCCACCACCCGGCCGCCGGGCGAGTGCGCCGCGTTGTCGCCGTACCAATAGACCGTGTAGGCGTACACGCCCATCGCGCCGGGCTCCGGCTGGGTGTTGGGCACCCACATGGCGACGACGTTGTCGTTGGTGTCCGACTTGGTCGGGATCTCGACCAGCTCGATGCGCCCCTCGCCCCAGTCGCCGTGCGGTGCGACCCAGGCGCTCGGGCGCGTCTCCATGCGTGTCTCGAGATCCTGATAGTGATCGAACTCCCGATCGCGCTGGATCAGGCCGAAGCCGCGCGGGTGGGCGGTGCGGAAGGAGCTGACGCGCAGCGACTTGGGATTGTCGAGCGGCCGCCAGAACCATTCGCCGTTGGCGAAGTTGAGCAGCAGGCCGTCGGAGTCGTGCACCTCGGGGCGAAAATCCTCGACCGGCCGCAGCGCGTTCTCGGCGTGGTAGAACATGCTGGTGAGCGGTGCGATGCCGAGTTTCTTGATCGGCTGGCGGGGAAACAGCCGTGCCTCGACGCCGAGGGCGGTCTGGTCGCCGGGCTCGATGGTGAAGCGATAGGCGCCGGTGATGCTGGGGCTGTCGAGCAGGGCGTAGAGGACCATCTGCTTGGCGCCCGGTTTCGGCGTCACCAACCAGAACTCCTTGAAGTAGGGAAACTCCTCGCCCGACGACAGGGCGGTGTCGAGCGCCAGGCCGCGGCCGGAGAGACCGAACACCTCGTTCTTGCCCACGGCGCGAAAGTAGGTGGCGCCGAGGAAGACGATCACCTCGTCGAAGTAATTCTTCTTCTTGATCGGGGCGTGGACGCGGAAGCCGGCGTAGCCGAGATCCTGCGGCACGCGGCTGGCAAAGTCGTTGCTGCCGTAGTCGAAGTTGTTGGGCGTGAACTGCAACGGCCGCATGCCCTTGTCGTCGATGACGTTCATCACCACCGGGCGGTCGTAGTAGAGGCCGGGGTGGAAGAACTGTACCTGGAAGGGCAACTTCTTGTCGCGCCAGAGGGCGTTGTCGGCACGGAAGCGGATGTTGCGCCACTGGTCGTAGGTGATCTCGGTGAGCCACTCCGGCATCTGGCCCTTGGGGTCCTGGAACGACGCCTTGGCCAGCGCCTGCGCCTGGCTGGTGACGGCGTCGAAGTCGAACGGCTTCGCCGCCTCGATGGCGCGCGGCACCGCGGTCGGCGCAGCCGCCGCGGTGGGAGCCTGGCCGGGTGCCGGGCGCGCCAGGGCGAGCGGTCCCACGGCCAGGATGGCCGCAACCAGCGCGCGGCGGCGCCGCGGTTGCGACGGCCGACCGCGGGCGATAAGGGCGAGAGCCGCTGCGGCGCGCATGGCGTGGGGGCTCCTGGTCGAGAGGCGCGTGGGGCGGGTCACGGGCAGAGGCAGACTGATCCCATCCGGCATTCGGGTTCCCGACCATGACAAGATTGCGCCCCGTCGTCCACTACCCCTGGCTGGCATTGGCGCTGATGCTGGCGGGCTGCGGTGGCCGCGGCGACGGTCCGATCGAGCTGCGGCTGTGGGCGATGGGACGCGAGGGCGAGGTGGTCGAGCGGCTCCTGCCGGCCTTCCATGCCCGGCATCCCGGCGTGCGCGTGCGCGTCCAGCAGGTCCCCTGGAGCGCGGCGCACGAGAAGCTGCTCACCGCCTACGTCGGCGACGCCATGCCCGACGTCTTCCAGGTCGGCACCACCTGGATCGCCGAGCTCGTCGCCCTCGGCGCGGTCGCGCCGCTCGACCAGCGCCTGGCGTCGGTTCCGGCGCTGCGCGACGACACCTTCGCCGGCATCGCGGCCGCCAACGCCGTGGCGGGCGTCGCGTACGCCGTGCCCTGGTATGTCGACACACGGCTGCTCTTCTACCGCACCGACCGCCTGCGCGCCGCCGGCTACGCTGCGCCGCCGGCCGATTGGGCCACCTGGGCGGCGGCGATGACGGCGGTGCGCGACCAGGCCGGCGCCGGCCACTACGCCCTGTTGCTGCCGGTCAGCGAGTGGCAGCCGCCGGTCATCCTGGCGCTGCAGCGCGGCGCCGGCCTGCTGCGCGACGGCGACCGCTACGGCGACTTCCAGAGCCCGGCGTTTCGCGCCGCCTTCGCGTTCTACCTCTCGCTCTTCGCCGACGGCCTGGCCCCGGCGGCGGCGGAGGGGCAGGTGGCCAACCTGTATCAGGACTTCGCGCGCGGCTTCTTTTCGTTCTACGTCACCGGGCCGTGGAACATCGGCGAGTTCGCCGCCCGCCTGCCGGCCGAGCTGGCCGGCGCCTGGTCGACCGCGCCGATGCCCGGCCCCGAGCCTGGCCAGCCGGGCCTCTCGATCGCCGGCGGCGCCAGCCTGGCGATCGCCCCGTCGTCGCCGCACGGCGACGCGGCGTGGGAGCTGATCACCTATCTCGCCGAGCCGGCGACCCAGGTCGAGTTCTACCGTCTGACCGG
>JBOHWA010001194.1:0-9383 GCA_050735855.1 Binatia bacterium | reverse complement strand
CTCATGCGCTGGTCTCCCCTTCCGCGCACTCAGGCGTGCGCGGCGTCGGCGTGCCCGGGGGCGCGCAGGCCACAGAACTCTTCGTAGTCGATCAGCGTGGTGACCGTCGGGTGCTCGCCGCAGACCGGGCACTCGGGGTCCTTGCGCAGCTTGTGCGTACGGATCTCCATGCTCAGCGTGTCGAAGTACAGCATGCGGCCGACCAGCGGTTTGCCGATGCCGAGGATGATCTTCATCGTCTCCAGCGCCTGGACGCTGCCGACCAGGCCCGGCAGGACGCCGAGGACGCCCGCCTCCTGGCAGCTCGGTGCGGCACCCGGCGGCGGCGGCTCGGGGAACAGGCAGCGGTAGCAGGGGCCCTTGCCGGGCCAGAAGACCGTCGCCTGGCCTTCGAACTGGAAGATGCTGCCGTGCACGTTCGGCTTGTTCGCCATGACGCAGGCGTCGTTGACCAGGTAGCGGGTGGGAAAGTTGTCGCAGCCGTCGACGATCACGTCGTAGCCGGCGATCAGCTCCATGATGTTCTCGGAGGTCACCCGATCCTGGTAGCCGATGATCTTGATGTCGGGGTTGAGGGCGTTCAGCGTCAGACGCGCCGACTCCACCTTCGGCATGCCGACGCGGTCGTTGGTGTGCAGGATCTGGCGCTGCAGGTTGCTGACGTCGACGGTGTCCATGTCGACGATGCCCAGCGTGCCGACGCCGGCCGCGGCGAGATAGAACGCCGACGGCGAGCCCAGCCCCCCGGCGCCGATCAGCAGCACCTTGGCGTCGAGCAGCTTCGCCTGCCCTGCCTCGCCGACCTCGGGGAGGAGGAAGTGGCGGCTGTAGCGGTTGAGCTGGTCGGCGGTGAACTGCCGATCCTGGACCCACGTGTGCCCGGCGCCCTTCCAGGCGCCGTAGCCGCCCGCCATCGAGACGACGTTGGCGTAGCCGAGCTCCTTGAGCGTCCGCCCGGCGAGCATCGAGCGCGTGCCGCCGGCGCAGTAGAGGACGATCGGCGTCTGCTTGTCGGCGACCGTCTCCTCGATGCGCATGTCGAGAAAGCCGCGCGGCACGGAGACCGCGCCGGGCAGATGGCCCTCGCGGTACTCCTCCTTCTCGCGCACGTCGATCAGCGTGTAACCGCCGCCGTTCGACAGGCGCTGCTTGACCTCGTCCGGCGTCCATTCCGGCACCACCTGCCGGGCTTCCGCCATGATCTCGCGATACGTCTTTGCCATCTCGTGCCTCGATTCTGCCGGCTACGCCGCGCCCGAACTGTCCTCGGCGCGGGTTTCGACCAGCACGCGCAGCTCGCGAATGATGCGGTCGCTCTGGGCGGCGTGCAGCATGGTGATGAAGTTGGCGCTCAGCACGGTGACCAGGGTGGCCACCGACCAGTACAGATGGGAGGCCACATCGCCCCCGTGCAGAATGCCCATACCTTTGCCGAAGGCGATCAGCAGGACGGTGGTGGAGATGAGCGTCAGCCCGATGGTGACCTTGCCCATGTCGCGTGCGCGGGGTCGGCGCTCACTCGCGCGCGATCCGCACGTCCTCCTCGTCGAGCTTCTTGTAGCCGTCGATCAGATCCTCGATCAGCGCATCGCGCCCGCGCTCGGCCAGCACCTTCGAGCGATCAATCAGCACCTCTTTCGGTTCGATGAAGTCGGCGCGCTTGTAGCCCCAGATCTTCGGGTGCACGTAGGTGTCCATGCGAATCGCATCGCACGGGCAGGCCTCGACGCACATGCCGCAGTAGATGCAGCGCAAGGTGTCGATCTCATAGCGCAGCGGGAACTTCTCCACGGCCGGGTCCGGGTGCTCGCCGGCCTCGATGTAGATGCAGTGCGCCGGGCAGGCGGTCGCACACAGGAAGCAGGCCGTGCAGCGCACCGAGCTGTCTTCCTTCAGCGTCAGGCGGTGGCTGCCGCGGTAGTTGTCCGGGTAGCGCTTGTGCTGGTCGGGGTACTGCGTGGTGACCGAGGCGCGGATGTCCTTGGCGATGCCGACGACGTGCAGCCCATGCAGGATCAGGTTGCGCCAGAAGCGGTACATGATGACCATCAGCCCGCCGACGATCTGCGGCAGGTAGGTCTTCTCCCAGAAGGTCAGTGCCTGGCGTCTCATCATGTGCGTGGACCTCGGTCGATCTGCAAGACCTAGCGTGCGGCCGGCGAGCGAATCAAGCCACGGCGGTCAGTGATACCACTTGTCGCCCGGGCCGCCGCGCTGGGATTCGAGGGCGAACTGGACGACGTCGCACAGGCGGGTGCCGCGCTCGAGCAGGCTCGGCGCCTCGAGCAGCGCCTGCTTCTCCATCGACGAGAACTCGAGCGCGTAGCAGAGGAAGTTGATCAGCAGCTCGTCCGACAGCGAGGTGTCGGAGAGCAGCCGCGACACCAGCGTCGGCTCGCGGTCCTCGAGGAAGCGTTGCATCAGCGCGTGGATGCGGGTGCGCAACTCCGACGGCACGCCGCCGTCCACCGCCGGGCGCCAGCGCACCGCCGCCTCGCGATAGCTGTGCCCGGTGCGCTCCTCCACGACCGTGAACTCGCGCAGGCCGTGCAGCAGGATGTTGTAGCGCCCGTCGGGCAGCGGCTCGACGCTCACCATGCGCCCGGCGCAGCCGACCGAGAAGATCTCCGGCGCGCCGTAGTAGTCCTTGCGCCACTCGCCGCGCAGCAGCACCATGCCGATCAGGCGGTCCTCGCGGCGCTCGACGTCGCGCACCATCTCCCGATAGCGCGGCTCGAAGACGTGCAGCGGCAGCGGCACGCCGGGGAACAGCACCGCGTTGGGCAGCGGGAACAGCGGGACATGCGCCGGCAGCTCCATCACCTGGCCTCGTCGGGGGCGTGCCCCGCCGCCGGCCGCGTGGCGCAGGATTGGCAGAGCCCGTACACGGCGGTGGTATGCCAACGCACGACGCAGCCGATGGTCTCCGGCCCTGCCAACCGCGGCCGCCGCTGGGCGCGCGCCAGGTCGAGCACCGCCGCGCAGCCTTCGCAGACGAAGTGGTCGTGGTCGTCGGTGCGGGCGTCGTAGTGCGCCACGTCGCGCTCCAACCGCACGACCCGCAGCCGCCCCTGATCGCGCAGCTTGTCGAGGTTGCGATAGACGGTGCCCAGGCTCACTTGCGGCACCACGCGGCGGACGCGCTGGAAAACCTGCTCGGCCGTCGGATGATCCTGTGAGGCCGCCAGCACCTCGTAGACGGCGCCGAGCTGGCGCGTCGCGCGCTGCTTCATCCGACGTCCCGCAGATCGTCCCCGAGCGAGGCACGAATCGCCCCGTCGATGGCTGACCGGTGGCGGTAGTTGGGATGCTCGATCACCAGTGCCACGGGGGTCGCCCCGTCGGCGAATGCCTGCCGCGCCGCGGCCGGCAGGGTGAAGCGCACGTATTGCACCGCGCTGAGCTTGTCTTCCTTGCTGCGGCCGGGCTCGAACTCCGCCGCGACGCGGTGCGGGCCGATGTGCAGCGACACCGCCTCGTCGATGCCGAGGTAGCTGAGCAGGCGCTGCGGGATGTCGATCTCCTGGGTGATCTCGATCAGCATCGTCGCGCTGAGCTCGCCGGGGCGCGGCAGCAGCGCGTTGTAGACCGCCAGCTCCTCGCGCACGGCGTCGAGATCGGCGATGCGCTCGGCGCGCAACATCTCCTGGATCTGGAAGTAGACGGTATCGTGGTTCTCGAAGACGAAGGTGACCTCGGGGCCGACCGACAGACGGCGGGCGCGCTTGAGCTCGATGATGCGGCGGCGCACGTCGTCACGGATGGCCTCGTAACGCTCGAGACCGACCACGTCGTCGAGTGTGACCTGACGAATCGACGAATCCATGCTGGCGATGCGGCCCGGGGGTCGGAGCCCCCGGGCCGCCACCGGTTACAGGCTCAGACCGTCGAGGCCCTTCTGGAAGCGGCCGGCGTGCGACTTCTCCGCCCGCGCCAGGGTCTCGAACCATTCGGCGATCTCGTCGAAGCCCTCGTCGCGCGCCGACTTGGCGAAGCCCGGGTACATCTGGGTGTACTCGTAGGTCTCGCCCTCGACCGCCGACTTCAGGTTCTTCTCGGTGTCGCCGATCGGCACACCGGTGCACGGGTCACCGACCTCCTTGAGGAAGTCCATGTGACCGAAGGCATGGCCGGTCTCGGCCTCCGAGGTGTCGCGGAACAGGCCGCCCACGTCCGGGTAGCCTTCGATGTCGGCGCGGCGGGCAAAGTACAGGTAGCGTCGGTTCGCCTGCGATTCACCGGCGAACGCGGCCTTCAGGTTGTCGTGCGTCTTTGAGCCTTTGAGTGACTTCATGGTTGGCCTCCTTCAGCTGTCCAAATCAGGAATGATTCCTGACAGTGAAGTCAGGAACTACTGCTCACCGCCGTCGCTGTCAACGGGGTCGGGCAGCGGCTTGCCCTCGAGCATGGCGCGGATCACCGGCCCGCAGCGCGTCGCGCCACAGTCGCCGGTGCCGGCGCGCGTGCGCCGCCTCACATCCGCGAACGACTGCGCGCCGCCGCGGATGGCCTTCTCGATGACGCCCTTGCGGATCTTGTTGCAGATACAGACGACTTTATAGGAGTCGATGATCGCCCGTCGGACGGCATCGTCATCGTCGTTCACGTGCTGCTGCCTTCCCGCGCCGCTACCCCTCCAGGGTCTTGACGCTGGGGCGCGCCTTCAGGCGGTTGGCCCAGGCGGTGACGCCGCGCAGGTTGGGATCAACGTCGACCCCGAGGCGCGGCAGGATGAGGATCGCCGGGACGAACGAGACGTCGGCCAGGGAGAATTCGCCGACCAGATACTCCTTGCCGCCCAGAAAAGCCTCCAGGCGCTTCAATCCGCGCGTCAGCTCGGTGCGGTAGCGCTGCAGGCGCTCGGCGTCCTGCTCGGCCTGCGGCTTGCTCAATTCGGCCTGAACGAACCCGGCCGACGGCAGGAAGGAGTTGTCGCAGTAATCCTCCAGCGTCCGCACCCGGGCGCGCAGGCCGGAATCCTCGGGCATCAATGAGGGATGGGGGTACTCGTCCTCCAGATACTCGTTGATGATCGTCGAGTCGTACACCACCACTTCGTCGTCGATCAGCACCGGAACCTTCCCGTACGGATTCAGTTTCAGGAACTCGGCGTTCTGGCGGTGCTCGCCGGTCCGCAGGTCGACAAACACCTTCTCGTATTCGAGTTCCTTCTCCGCCAGCACCACCCGCACCTTCTGCGCGAATGGGCAATCGGGATAGTCATACAGCTTCATCATGCACCGCCTCCCATGGGACCTGCCCTGTTTTCTAGTAGAGGGCACCATCGCAAAAACCGTTGCCGGTGTAAACCTACTTATGGGCAAAAGTCTTGCTAGGAAGGCTACTTTTCCGTTCCTGGCATGGATCGAAGCACCTCAGCGGCGCGCGGATTCACGGCAGATATGCTGCCCAATATGGCGTCGAGACGGGCTAATCAGCCAGGTCGGCGCGCTGCTCATCGCCGTCGCGCGGGACCGGCGCGGCCGGCGTCGCTGGCAGGATGCCGTTGGCCGTCAGGAACCCGTGGATATCGCGATACAGCGGCAGGTGGGCCGGATCCCAGCAGCCGTGGCCGCAATCGTACATCTGCAGGCGCCCGTGGCGGGCCAGGCCGACCAGGGTCTCGGCGTGGTCGGGTGGGATGAGGCCGTCGGAGCGGCCGTGCAGGAAGAGGATCGGTCCGTCGAAGTGCTCGACCACCTGCGCGTTGTCGAAATCGTCGATCAACAGGAACGACGGCAGGAAGAACCGCCACGCCAGCGGGCGGAGGCTGGTGAACGTCGACTGGAGCACCATCGCGGCCAGCCGCCGTTCGCGCGCCAGGGCGCAGATCGCGCCACCGCCGAGCGACTGCCCGTAGCCGACGATGCGGGCTGGATCGACTCCCGGACGCGACAGGAGCACGTCGTAGCTCGCGGCCATGGCCTCGCCGATGCCATCTTCGGATGGAATGCCCCCTGAGCGGCCGTAGCCCGGGTACTCCACCAGCATCACCGCCATGCCCCAGCGACGGAACTCGTCGAGACCGCCGACCCACATGTCGATCACCTCGCCGTTGCCGTGCCCGAACATCATGGCCGGAAAGGACGCGGCGGTGGTCGGCGGTGGCAGGTACCAGGCGTCGACCACACCAGCTGACGTCGGCACGCGAAAGCGCTCGATGCCCGGCACGGCGGGCGGCTCCGCCGCAACCTGGGTGTACTGGCCAGGGTAGAGCACGCCGCGCTGCATGGCACGGAACGAGCACCCGGCGACGAGCGCGCAGGCGGGCAGCGCCAGCCAGATCGAGGTCCGCAGGGCGGAGCGCAGGGTCCACATCCTCCTCGATGGATGCCTGACGCTGCGTGGCGGCACAACTCGCACGCGCGCCAGGGATTCGTCGCCCCTACGCCGGGACGTGCTGCCAGGCGTGGTAGGAGCTGCGCACCAGCGGGCCGGACTCGACGTGGCGGAAGCCGAGCTCCACCGCGACCTGGCGCAGCGCGTCGAACTCGCTCGGCGGCAGGTAGCGGTCGATCTTCAGGTGATCGCGGGTCGGCTGCAGGTACTGGCCGAGGGTCAGGATGTCGCAGCCGACGGCGCGCAGGTCGCGCATCACGGCGTGGACTTCGTCGGTCTCCTCGCCGAGGCCGAGCATGAGGCCGGTCTTGGTCAGCAGCTTCGGCCGGCGACGCTTGGCTTCGTCGAGCAGCTCGAGAACGCGCGAGTACTTCCCACCCGGCCGCGCCAGGCGGTAGAGGCGGGGCACGGTCTCGGTGTTGTGGTTGAAGATATCGATCGGCGAATCCACTACTTGGGCGAGCGCCGTCAAGTTGCCTTTGAAGTCCGGCGTGAGCACCTCGACGGCGCATTCGGGCAGCCGCTGTTTGATCGCGCGGGCGGTGGCGGCGAAGTGGCCGGCGCCGCCGTCGGGCAGGTCGTCGCGGTCGACCGAGGTCACCACGACGTGGCGCAGGCCGAGGCGGGCGACGCCTTCGGCAACGCGCTCGGGCTCGTGCGGGTCGACCGCCACCGGCCGGCCATGCGCCACCGCGCAGTAGCCGCAATTGCGCGTGCAGACGTCGCCGAGCAGCATGAAGGTCGCCGTCTTATGTCCCCAACACTCGGCCAGATTCGGACAGTGCGCCTCCTCGCAGACGGTGTGCAGCTTGAGCTCCTTGACCACCTGCTTGGTGGCGGCGAAGCCGTCGCCGCCGGGGGCGCGGACCTTGATCCACTCGGGGTGTCGCCGGGCGACAGGGGCGTTCATGCGCGGGGCTCCGTTACGGCTGTGGCGAAGTCGAGTCGGCGGGCCAGGCAGGCGGCGAAGACGTCGCCGACCTCGCCGAGCCCCGGCGCGCGGCCGAGCAGCTCGCGCAGGCTGGTGACGGCAAGGCCGGAACCGCGGCACGGCACGATGTGCGCGAAGTATGACAGGTCCGGATCGACGTTCAACGCGACCCCATGCCAGGCGACGCCGCGGCGCACGCCGATGCCGATCGAGGCGAGTTTGCGCTCGCCGACCCAGACGCCGGTCTGCCCCTCGGGCGTCGTGCCCGTCACGCCATACGCGGCGCAGGCGTCGGTCAGCGCCGCCTCGAGGGCGCGCACGTAGCGATGCACGTCGCGCCCGGCGGCGCGCAGGCGGACGATCGGATAGCCGACCATCTGGCCGGGGCCATGGTAGGTCGCGCCGCCGCCGCGGCCGATGCGGAAGACCGGCACGCCGAGGCGCTGCGGCGCGCCGCGCAGGTCGTCGGCGTCGGCGCCGCGGCCGAGCGTGTAGACATGCGGATGCTCGACCAACAGCAACTCGTCGCCCTGCCCGCCCGCCACGGCGGCGAGCCGTTCCTCCTGCAGCGCCAGCGCCTCGCCATACGGCAGCAGGCCGAGGACCTGCACGCGCAGGCGGGGGGCGGCAGCGCCGCGGCTGGCGCTCGGCGTGGCGGTGGCGGTGGCGGTCGGCACGGTCATTCCAACAACAGCACGACCGGATTCTCGAGGATGTGCTTCAACTCCTCGAGGAAGCGGCCGCCCTCGATGCCGTTGTGCACCCGGTGGTCGCACGACAACGTCGCGCGCATGGTCGAGGCCACGGCGAGCTGCCCGTTGCGCACCACGGCGCGTTCGCGCGTCGCGCCGACGGCGAGGATGGCGGACTGCGGCGGGTTGATCACCGCCACCAGGTCGTCGACGTCGAGCATGCCGACGTTCGACAAACTGAAGGTTCCGCCCGCCAGGTCCTCGCTGCCGAAGCGCCCCTGGCGCGCCTTCTCGGTCAACGCCGCAGCGCCGGCGACGATCGCCGCCAGACTCAGCCGCTCGGCATGGTGCAGGACCGGGACGACCAGGCCGTCGTCGACAGCGACGGCGATGCCGATGTTGACCTCGTCGTGCAGCTCGATGGCACCGTCGTGCCACGAGGCGTTCAAGCGCGGATGGCGCGCCAACGCGATCGCCAGGCCGCGCACCAGCAGATGGGTGATGGTGATGCCCGGCATCGCGCCGCTCTGCTTGATCGACGCGCGCAGGCGCATCGCCTCGCTCATGTCGATCTCGACGCCGACGTAGAAGTGCGGGATGTCGCGTTTCGCCTCGGCCATGCGCTTGGCGATCGTCTGGCGCATGCGCGAGGCGGGCTCGATGCGCGGTCCGGCCGGCGGCGAGCCACCCTCGGTCGCGGCCGCCGCCTCCTGCAGCGGCGGCGCCGGGCTGGCCGGCTTCGCCGCCTGCGCGGCGGTCTCGACATCGCGCCTCAGGATACGGCCGCCGGGACCGCTGCCGCGCACGGTCGACAGATCCACACCGGCTTCCTCGGCCACGCGCCACGCCAACGGCGAGGCGCGCACCGCCTGGTCGACCGGCGGCGCCGCTGGGACCGGCTGTGGTCGCGGCGCCGCGATCCTGATCGGCGCGGCCGGCGCTGGCGGCGAGTGCGGTACGTCCTGCTGCGGCTTGGACGCGGTCTTTGCCGCCGGCGGCGGTGCGGCGGACTGGGCCGCGGCAGCCACCTCGGCCGGCGGCGGAGGCGCGTGGCCGTCGCCGGCGACGGCGGAGTCGCCGAGCACGGCGATGACCGCGCCGACCGCCGCGCTCTGCCCCTGCGCAACGCGGATCTCTTGCAGCACACCGGTCTCGGCCGCCTCGAGCTCGACATCGGCCTTGTCGGTCTCGACCTCGGCCAGCGGTTCGCCCTTCGCAACCTGGTCGCCGGGCTGCTTCATCCAGCGGACGATGATGCCCTCTTCCATGTTGTCGCTGAGCTTCGGCATGCGTACGTCGATGGCCATCAGAGGAGTCCCCGTTGAGCGGGAGTATATCGACTGCGCCCTCGCGCCGCGACCGGAGGACTCCCACGCCCCCTGGAGGGCGCCGGTCCCTCGGCGCCGGGGGTGGTTCGGGTG
>JBOHWA010001193.1:0-5190 GCA_050735855.1 Binatia bacterium | reverse complement strand
GGTCCGCGGGCGCCGTGCAACACGCGCGGCGCGGCCTCGCGGTCGAGATCGAACAGCGCGATCGTCCCGTTCTCGCTGCCGACCGCGGCGCGCCGCCCATCGGCGGCGAAGGCGACCGCCGCGCCTTCGCGTTCGACCGCCAGGCGGCGCAGCACGCGGCCATCGGCGGCGTCGAGCACCACGGCCTGCGGGTGGTAGAACGTCGAGACCAGCAGGCGGGCGCCGTCCGGCGACCACGCCACCGCGCGCACGATGCCGCCCGGCCCGTCGTAGGCGCGCACCACCTGGCCGCTGTCCATCGCGTAGCGGATGAGGCGGTTCTCCATCGCCACCACCGCTTCGCGCCCGTCGGGCCGCACGACCACGGCGTTGGGCGCTTCCGGATGGGGGGCCTCCGCCACCGGCACGGCGACCGGCGGCGGCGGTGCGAAGCCGCGCGTGAACTCGCCCGCCGGCAGCCGCCAGGCGCTGACGCCGTGGTCGACCACCGCGACCAGCAGCGCCGTCGCATCGACGCTGCTGCCCAGCGCCGCGATGCCGCGGGCGAAGCGCAGCGTGCAGCGCGGCGCGCCCACAGCGGTGCCCGTTGGCGGCGCCACGCACCCCGCCGCAGGAATACCGGCCGCGCCACCGGCGGTGGCGTCGAGCGGCAGGCGAAAGTGTGCCTCGATCGCCCCGTCGGCGCGCAACAGGTTGAAGGCGACGTCGACGCTCGCCTGCGTCAGCGGCGGCCCGTTCGCCTCGAGCGCCGAGGGGCCGCGGGCCAGGGCGACGACGCGCTTGCCCGCGGGCACATCGATGGTCGCCGTGCCCTGCACCGCGTCGAGCGGCAGCGGGCGCCGCCAGAGGTCGGTCAGATAGAGGCGCAGCCGTCCGTCCGCCTGCGCGATCGCCTCGAGATGGATCATGCCCTGCATCGACACCACGCCGCCGTGATGCGGCGTGTGATCGTGGATGCCGGGGTTGCCCTCCGCCAGGCCGTCGGCCTCGGTGACCAGCAGCTCGGCGCCGCGCTGGTGCAGCTCGAAGCGCACCCGGCCGCCGCGCGCCAGCGCCGCGGCCGCGTCGTCGGCGACGGCAAAGCGCGTCGTTCCGGGCGCCATCAGGCCATAGATGCGATCGTGCCTGATCGTCACGTGGCCGGGCTCGGTGCCGACCACGTCGCCGACGCCGACATAGCGCTGATCCGCTTGACACCCGGCCAGCAGCGCGAACAGGCCGAGCAGCGCCAGCCGCCGCCCGTGCCCGCATGTCCCCCTCGGCCCTGTGCAGATCACGACCACGCCTCGGTTCGTGATTGACACATCTCGCCAAGCGGTCCTAGGGTCGCGCAGGTTCCACGTCTCCGGGGGGAGGTCAGTCATGATCCGGCGAATGCTCGCGGTGCTCGTCACCGCTCTGGCGCTGTTGAGCCTGGTGCGCACATCCGACGCGCTGTTCCACCTGGCGGTGATCGACGAAGTGGTGACCGCCTACAGTGGCAACGGCACCGTGCAGTACATCGAGGTGCGCATGCTCGGCGGCGCGCAGAACTTGGTCGCCAACAGCATCTTCGCCGCCTTCGACGCCAGCGGCGCCTACGTCGGCGACATCCTGCAGGTGCCGAGCAACGTGGCGAACAGCGGCACCGGCGTCCGCTGGATCGTCGCCACCGCGGGACTGCAGTACACCAGCGGCCTGGTCCCCGATTTTGTCATCCCCGACGGCAGCCTGCCGCTCGGCGGCGGCATGGTGTGCTTCGGCGGCGGCGGCGGCGTCCTCCCGGCGAATCCCCCCAGCTGGAGCCGCACCAACTTCGCCAACTACGTCGACTGCGTCGCCTACGGCACCTACGCGGGCAGCACCAACGCGCTGATCGGCAACCCGACGCCGCTCGACGGCGACGGCAATAGCATGCAGCGCACCACCAGCACGCTGGACAACGAGACCGATTTCACCTGTGACGACCTGACGCCGCAGAACAACGCCGGCGCCACGGTGCTGCTGCCGGCGCAGGTGCCGTGCCCGGTTGGCGACGACTCCTGTCCGCCGGCGCCCGACCCCGCCTGCCTGACCACCTTCGGCAAGGGCCTGTTCATGGTGAAGGAGTCACCGCCCGGTAAGGAGAAGCTGCTCGCCAAGCTGATCGGTGGCCCGGCGTTGTCGCAGACCGATCTCGGCAACCCACTGAGCGCAGGCGGAACGGTGTACAACCTGTGCGTCTACGACGACGGCGGCACGCTGCTCGCCGATCTGCACGTCGACCAGGCGGGCGATGCCTGCGGCACCAATGCGTGCTGGAAGGCACTTGGCGGCACGCCGCCGGGCGGCAAGGGATACAAGTACAAGGACACCACGCTGGCCGAGGACGGCGTCTTCCAGATTCTCTACAAGGGCGGCGCGGCCGGCAGCTCCAAGGCGCTGGTCAAGGGCCGCGGCCCTGGCCTACCCCCGGGCCTGGCCGGGGCGCTGCAGAGCGCCACCTCGGCCACCGTCCAGTTGCGCGGCGACGACGCGCCGCAGTGCCTGTCGCTGACCGTGACCGATATCAAGAAGCAGGAGTCGGACTTCTTCAAGGCGAAGAAGTGAGAAGGGCAAGCTAACCTTGATCTGACAGAAGAACTCACCACAGAGACACAGAGACGGCACCGCAAGCCCGCGGCGACGAAGCCTCTCACCCAAGTTCATCAACGATGAGCTTCAGGAGGGGTGCGTAGGATCCGTCCCCGCCTTCTCTCTCCGTGTCTCTGTGCCTCTGTGGTGAGGATGAATTTGTCAGATCAAGGCGCACAACCAACAACCTGTCTCGTGTGGCGCGCGATCATCAGGTTCTCGTCGGTCGGCACCACCCAGGCTGAGGCGCGGCTGGCGGCGCTCGAGATGCGCGGCCCCGCCTGTTGGTTGGCGGCCTCGTCGAGTTCGATGCCGAGCCAGGCGGCGTCGCGGCAGACGCGGGCGCGGATCGGGGCGGCGTGCTCGCCGATGCCGCCGGTGAAGACCAGGCCGTCGAGGCCACCGAGCGCGGCGGCGAGCGAGCCGATCTCGCGGCCGATGCGGTAGACGAACAGGTCGACGGCCTCGGCGGCGCGCGGCGCGGGGCTGGCGAGCAGCGTGCGCATGTCGCTCGAGACGCCCGACACGCCGAGCAGGCCGGAGCGGTTGTAGAGCAGGTCCTCGACGGCGCGCACGTCCATGCCGCGCTGGTCGAGCAGGTAGAGCAGGACGCCCGGGTCGATGGCGCCCGAGCGCGTCCCCATCGGCACGCCGTCGAGCGCCGTGAAGCCCATCGTCGTCGCGATGCTGCGCCCGGCGCGCAGCGCGCACAGGCTGGCGCCGTTGCCGAGGTGGGCGACGATGACGCGCCCGCCGGCCAGCAACGGGTCGAGCCCGGCCAGCTGCCCGGCGATGAATTCGTACGACAGACCGTGGAAGCCGTAGCGCCGCAGCAGCGCGCCGCTCACCTCGGGCGGCAGGGCGAAGCGCTGCGCCAGCGCCGGCTGGGTCTGATGGAAGGCGGTGTCGAAGCACGCCACCTGCGGCAGCGCCGGCGCCGAAGCGAGCAGCGCGCGGATCGCCGCCAGGCTGTGCGGTTGGTGCAGCGGCGCCAGCGGCACCAGGTCCTCGAGCGCGGCGAGCACGGTGGCATCGAGGCGCACGGGCGCGGTGAAGTGCGGCCCGCCGTGCACGACGCGATGGCCGACCGCGGCCAGCGGCCCGCCCTGCAGATACTCGCCGAGCCAACCCTGCACCACCGCCAGCGCGGCCGCGTGGTCCTGGCCCTCGGCGGGGCTCAGCCGCCGGTCGATCGGGGCGTCGGCGGCGTGGACGCGCAGGTGCGGCTCGGCGCCGATGCCGTCGACCTGTCCCGCCGCGCGCGCCTCCAGCCGTCCATCGTCCCCAGCGTGGTAGACGGCGAACTTCAGGCTCGAGGAGCCGGAGTTAACGACCAGCAGCGCGCCCGGCATCGGCCGCCTCCATGCGGTCGCGCGGGTCGGCCGCCGCGGCCGCGATCGAGAACAGCGCGACGCCGAGGGCGCGGTCGTCGACCTGGCCATGATCACGCGGGACGAACGGCGCGCAGACGAGGATGAGGTGCTGCTCGGCGCCGGCGGCGAAGTCTGCCGGTGCGACCTGCACCGCGACCCAGGTGCGCTGCGCGCCCTGCAGGGTCAGGTCAAAGGCGCGCCGATTGAAGAAGACCCGCAGCGCGCGGCTCGCCCACGGCGCCTCCGGGGCGGCGAGATCGAGGCGCAGCGTGTAGTGGCCGGGGGCCAGGCGCAGGCGGACCAGCGCCACCGCCTGCGACCAGCGCGTGCGCTCGGTGCCCCACACCTCGCGCGCGTGGAAGCCGGCCAGCGCGCCGTCGGGCAGATCGCCGACCAGCCAGCGGCCGTCGGACGGCGCCGCCGCGGCTGCGGCGAGCGCGTTGCTCTGCGCGACGATGTAGCCGGCGACGCCGCGGCGCACCATCGCGCTCCATGTCGAGAGGAAGGCTCGGTAGCCCGTCGCGTCGCCGCCGGCGCGCGCCAGTTGGAAGCGTCCCCAGGCGCGGCCCCAGCGCAGCTGTGCGGTGAGCCACACCATCCGCAGACCGAGCCCCGCGCCGGCCAGTAACGCCGGCAGTGCGTGCCACAGGGCGCGGCGCAGCGTTGGCCATTCGGCCGCCGCCGGCGGGTGCCGCAGCACGGCCACCACGGCGCGGCACAGGGCCCGCGCGACCGGCGCATGGCGGGCGGTGCGGGCCGACCAGTCGACCATCGGCGCATAGGCCGGCGTCTCGCCGTGCGCCTCGCACGCGGCCCAGTACGCCGCCTGGCCGTAGCCGTGGCCGCGCAGCGGCGGCGCCAGCTCGGCGAAGCCGTGGCAGTTGACGTGGCGCAGGCGGGCGGCCGCGGCGCGGCCGAAGTGCTCGCCGCGCCGGCGCAGCCGCATGGCGAGCACCGACTCGGCGAAGCGACCGAAGCGCGGGTCGAGCCCGCCGGCAGCCTGGTAGGCGCCGCGCCGCACCGCCAGGCCGCGCAACGACGCGGCACGCCAGTCGTCGGCATCGTCGATGCGGCCGCGGCCATCGCGCGTCACCCGCGCCTCCATGCGCCCGACGATCGTCGTCGCGACATCGACACCGCCGAGGTGGGCCGCCGCGCCCGAGAACTCGGCGAAGAAGCGCAGCAGCTCGGCGACCGCCGGCGGCTCGGGCGCGCAGTGCGCCTC
>JBOHWA010001192.1:0-2088 GCA_050735855.1 Binatia bacterium | reverse complement strand
CGCACGGTGCCTGCGATCAGCACGGCGCCGAGGGCCCGGCGCCCTCCAGCGCTTCCGCGCCGCGGGCAAACCCGGCAGAATGCGCCATGGTCGCCAGCCGGGAGTCCGCACCGCCAGAACCCTGGCTGGTGAGCGAGCAGCGCGCGGCGCAGGACGAGCGCGAGGCGCCGGCGCGCGTGCGCCTGCGCGCCGCCATCCTGTCGCTGGTGGTCGGCATCGTCCTGCTCGGCGTGAAGTATCTCGCCTACAAGCTCACCGGCTCGACCGCCATCCTCTCCGATACGCTCGAGAGCATCGTCAACGTGATCGCCGCGCTGTTCGCGCTCGGCGGCCTGGTGGTGGCCGGCTGGCCGGCGGACCGCAATCATCCCTACGGCCACGGCAAGGTCGAATTCTTCAGCGCCGCCTTCGAGGGCGGCATGATCGCCGTCGCCGCCGTGCTGATCATCAAGGAGGCCGGCGAAGCGCTGCTCTTCGGTCACCAGGTCAAGCAGCTCGAGTTCGGCCTGCTGATCACCGCCGGCGCCGCCCTCGCCAACGCCGCCCTCGGCTGGCACCTGGTGCGCACCGGGCGCAAGTACCGCTCGCTCACCCTGGTCGCCGACGGCACGCACGTGCTGGCCGATTTCTGGACCAGCGTCGCCACGGCCGTCGGCCTGGGGCTGGTGATGCTGACGGGCATGGCGTGGCTCGACGCCGTCGTCGCCGCGATGGTGGGGCTCAACCTGGTGTGGACCGGCCTCGGCCTGGTCCGCCACGCCGCCGGCGGCCTGCTCGACGAGGAAGACCTGGTGCTGATGAACAAGGTGGTCGGCGCCATCAACGCCGGCCTGCTGCCCGGCGTCATCCGCGTCCACTTCCTGCGCGCCATCCGCTCCGGCCGCTTCACCCACGTCGATGCCCATCTGGTGGTGCCGGAATTCTGGACGGTCGAGGAAGCGCACGATTTCGGCACCGCCTTCGAGCGGCGCGTCGTGCACAGCCTCGGCATCGAAGGCGAGATCGTCTTCCACGTCGACCCCTGCCACCGCCAGTTCTGCGCCAGCTGCGAGGTCGAGCCCTGCCCGATCCGCATCCAACCCTTCGTCTCGCGCAACTGGATCTCGCTCGACGAGGCGGCGAGCCCGGACCCGCTGGGGCAGTGATTGAAGAGAAGAGAACTTCCACCGCGGAGACGCGGAGGCGCGGAGATCGTCTGCTTGTGATGGGCGGCGCCTTCTCCGGAATTGTTGTTTCTGACTGGATTTACCTTGAAGCAGGCTGTCGCGCGCTGGCCGGGGCCTCTCCGCGCCTCCGCGTCTCCGCGGTGAAATCTTCTCCTACTCCCCGATCAACGCGAGCAGCTCGAGCTCGGTGTCCGCCGTCCGCCGCCCGATCGCGGCGAGCTCGACGCTGTGCACCAGGCCGTCGAGGTGGGTCTTCGCCTGGGCGATGCAGATGATCGCCCATTTCAGGTTGCCGAAGACCTCCCACCAGTGGACGCGCGCCGGATCGACGGTGCCGCCGCCGGCACCGGCGTAGGCGGCGAGCAGATCGGCGCGCTGGCCGATGCCGCCGACCGGCTGGTCGTCGCTGCCGAAGCGCCAGGCGCGCACGCACAGCCAGCCGAGGTCCTCGGCCGGGTCGCCGACGTGGGCCAGCTCCCAGTCGAGGATCGCGCGCAGGCCCTCGGCGCCGAAGATGACGTTGCCGATGCGGTAGTCGCCGTGCACCAGCGCCGGGCGCACGCCGGCGGGCAGGTGCTGGCGCAGCCAGCGCAGCGCCAGCTCGAAGGCGGGATGCGGTTCGGGCGCGATGCCGCGGTAGGTCTGTTCGTAGCGCTCGAGCTCGGCCGCGGCCGGCGACTCGCCCGGCGGCGGCGCGGCGAGGAAGGCCAGGCGACCGTCGGCGATGTCGATGCGGTGGATACGCGCCAACGCCTCGCCCAGCTGCGCCGTCATCGCCGCCCGCGCCGGCGCGTAGGCGTCGTCGCGCAGCAGCCGGCGGGCGAGCGTCTCGCCCTCGACCCGCTCCATCAGGTACGAGGGGGCGCCGAGCGCGCTCGCGTCGGCGGCCAACCAGTAGGGCCGCGGCACCGCGACGCCGGCG
>JBOHWA010001191.1:0-2936 GCA_050735855.1 Binatia bacterium | reverse complement strand
GTCTTGAGCCGCTTCTTGACCGTCTCGATGACCTCGACGGTGTTGGTGCGGCTCTGCTTGCGGACCAGCAGCGTGACCGCCGACTGGCCGTCGAGGCGGGCCAGGTTGCGCGGCTCGACGAAGGCGTCCTCGACGCGACCGATGTCGGCGATGGTCAGCGGGCGGCCCTGGGCGCTGCCGACGATCAGCGCTTCGAAGTCCGCGGCGCGCTCGACGCGACCCATCGTGCGCAGGACCAGCTCCTTCTTGCCCTGGTCGACGCGGCCGCCGGGGATCTCGACGTTCTGCGCCCGGATCGCCGCCTTGACGTGATCGATCGACAGGCCGTAGGCCGCCAGCCGGTCGGTATCGAGCACGATGTTGATCGCCCGCTCGAGCCCGCCGATGAGCGAGACCGAGCCGACGCCGCGCTGCGTCTCGATGTCTTCCTTGATCTGCTTCTTGGCGATCTCGGTGATCTCGCGCAGGTCGCGGTTGCCCGAGATGACGATGGTCAGGATGGGCGTGCCTTCGACGTCGAACTTCGCCACCACCGGCGGGTCGGTGCCGGGCGGCAAGCTGGCGAGCACCGTCGACACCTTGTCGCGCACGTCCTGGGCGCCGGCATTGCCGTCGCGCGCCAGGTTGAAGAAGATGATGACGTTCGAGACGCCTTCGCTCGTCGTCGAGGTCATCTCGTCGATGCCCTCGATCGTGTTGATCGCCTCCTCGATCGGCTTGGTGACGCTGCTCTCCATCTCCTCGACGCTGGCACCGCTCAGCGTCGTGGTGACGGTGACGATGGCGAAGTCGATGTTGGGGAACAGATCGACCGCCATGCGCCGGTAGGAGAACCAGCCGAGCACCACCAGGAAAGCGATGAACATGGTCGTCGCGACCGGGCGACGGATGCAGAGATCAACGATTTTCATCAGCGTCCTGCGTACAACGTCAGGTGATCAAGATTTCCACCGCGGAGACGCGGAGGTGCGGAGATGGGCTGCTCGATATGAAGCCCCGCCAGATCCGCCGTAGTGAGCTTATGATCGGATGTGCTGACCCACGGGGCGACGCGCTGTCTCGCGCCTCTCCGTGCCTCCGCGTCTCCGCGGTGAAATCCGATCCGATCATCCGTCTGTCCGCACCGCCACCGGCATGCCGTCCTCGAGCTTGGCCAGGCCGGAGGTGGCGACCACCTCGTCGGCGGTCAGACCCTCGACGACCTCGACCAGGCCCTGCTCGTCGCGCGTGCCGGTGCGGATGTGGCGCTCGTAGGCGATGTTGTCGCGCACGACGAAGAGCTTGGTGACGCCGGCGAAGCTGATGACCGCGGTCTCCGGCACCACCAGCGCCTGGTCGTCGGCGCGGGTGACGATGTTGGCGCTGACGAAGTAGCCGGCCTTGAGCTTGCGGCCGGGGTTGGGTACGTCGGCCTCGACGGTGATCGAGCGGTTCTCGGCGTTGGCCGACGGGCTGACGCGCGCCAGGCGGCCCTCGAAGGCGGTGTCGGGGAAGGCGTCGACGCGGATCTGCACCGGCTGGCCGATGGCGATCTCCTGCGCGAAGCGCTCGGGGATGTCGCCGCGCAGCTTGAGCGGATCGTCGGCGATCAGATCGAACAGCGGCGTGCCGGGGCGCACGTACTCACCCACCGACACCAGCCGCTTGGCCACCGAGCCGGTGAGCGGCGAGCGCACGCGCTTGTGCTGCAAGCCGTCGTTCATCATGTCGCGCTGCGCCTCGGCCACCGCCACGGCCGTCTGCATGGCCTCGTACTCCTGCGGCGAGATGACGTTGGTCTTGAGCAGCTCGCGGCCGCGCACCGCGTCGGCCTGCGCCTTGGCCAGGCGCGCCTCGGTCTCGCGCAACTGCGCCCGCGCGCTGGTGTCGTCGATATCGACCAGCACGTCGCCGACCGTCACCGTGTCGCCGAGGTCGACGTGGATCTTGTCGAGCTGGCCCTCGACCTGGCTCGACAGCGTCACCTCCTCGTTGCCGAACAGCGTGCCGACGAACTTGAGCAGCCGCTTGGTCGGCCGCAGCGCGACCGGCACGACGGTGACCGGCAGGGCCTCGACCGCCGCGACCGTCGCCGTCGGCGCCGCCGCGGCCGGGGAATCGGCCGCGCCGCCGCAGCCGCCCAGTCCACCCGCCGCCAATGCCACCAGGGCGATCCCCGCCCGCGCTCGCTGCCCGACCGTCTTCATCGCTTACCTCTTGCCCGCCGCGACGCGGCGTCCCTCGCGCGCCGGGACCGGCCGCGCCGTGCTGCGGCTCTGTGCCCGCACGCCGCTGAGGAACACGCGCGTCACCAGACGCGCCAGATCCTCGGGTTTGGCCGTCTCGTCGCGATACAGACAGACCGAACGGATCATGCCGAAGAGCATCTCGACCGCCAGCCGCGGATCGATGCGGGTGGGCCCGAGCTCGTCGGCGATACGATCGCCGACCTGCGCCACCACCGCCTCGCGCCGCTGCTGCCACTCGACCCGATCACCCCACTCGAGCTTGGTCTCGTGCCGGTGCAGCAACACGAAGAAGTCGCGCCGCTGCCAGAAGTACCCGATGATCGTGCGGGTCAGCGCCTGAATGGTGCGCTCGAGCGGCGCCTGCTGGAACAGCACCGTCTCGATCGCCCCCTGCATGCCCGCCAGGCCGTCGACCAACGTGGCGAAGTAGAGCTCTTCCTTCGAGGCGAAATAGCGGTACAGCGTCCCCTTGCCCATCTTCAGCCGGGTGCTGATCTCGTCGGTCAGCACCTCATGGTACGGCCGCTGCGAGAACACCTCCGACGCGCAGCGCAGGATGGCCAGGCGGGTGTCTTCGCTCTTCTTTCTTCCGCGCATGTCCGGGCCTCAATTCCGATACTGACCCGTCAGTTCTTACCAACCGGCGGGGCTGAGTCAAGTGGCATCCGCACCCCCGCACGCGCGCAGGCTGGAGGGCGCCGGTCCCTC
>JBOHWA010001190.1:0-1586 GCA_050735855.1 Binatia bacterium | reverse complement strand
CCGCCGGCGAGCGCCACCGGGCGCTGCGAACGCGCAGGCGGTCTCGCCTGGTGCGCCACCGCGAGGATCGCGCCCAGCGCCAGCAGCCCCGCGGCGAGCACGAACCAGCGGCTGCGGCGCGGTTGCGCGATGGTCACCGCGGCGGCTGGCGGCGGATCGGGAGCGAAGCCGAAGAGCAGCAGCACCACCATCGACTCCCAGTAGAGGATGTGGGTGAGCAGCAGGATGTTCGAGTGCATGGCGATCAGGCCGAGCGCCACCCAGCGCCGCACGCGCGCCCCGGCGATCATCAGCGCGCCGGCGAGCTCGAAGGCGACGGTGGCGGAGGCGAACAGCGCCGCCAGGCCGGGCACGCCGACCACCCAGGTGCGATAGCCGGTGAGCAGATCGTCGGCCACCATGCCATCCTGGCCGATCACCACCGCCTGGATGGGGAAGCCGGAGAGCCAGTCCGTGCCGCCGTAGAGCAGCTTGCTCAGGCCGGCGTTGAAGTAGGCGGCGCCGAGCAGTGCGGTGGCGCCGACCTGTGCCCAGGCTTCGGCGTCGGGCGCGGCGCGCCACCGCGCCACCGCCAGGCCGACCAACCAGCCGGCCAGGCACAGGCCGCTGAAGTAGAGATGGCGCCAGGGCGAGCCGAACAGCTCGCCGTGCGCGGTGCTGAGCAGCATCAGCGCCGCCAGCGGCAGCAGCCCGGCGAGCAGCCGCCCGGCGCGGCGCGCGAAGGCCAGCACGCCGGCGACGCCGAGCAGCGCCAGCGGCCACGCCACCGCCGGCCGCGCAATCAGTGCGGCGAACGGCGACAGGGCGATCCCATCGGCCAGCGCCACGGCGCGCGCCGCGGCGATGAAGTAGCCGTACGACAGCAGGTCGATGGCCAGCAGCGCGGCGAGCCCGACGCGCAGGCGCGGCGGCGTCAGCCAGCTCATCGCGCCACCTGGCAGCGGGCGATGACGCAATCCGTGTAGGCCAGGCCGCCGCGCACGTCCCAGGTGCGCAGGATCAGCTCGACCGCCTCGTCGCCGCCGCCCGGATGATCGCGCATGTAGTTGGTGTGGTCGGCCGACAGGTAGTGGATGTCCGAGCGCGCGCCGCACGCCGCGTCCGGCCCGACGATCGGTGCATCACACGCAAAGGCACGGAACGAGGTGATGCGATGGGTCGCGCCCTGCGCGTCGCGCATGAGCAGATGGCCGACCCGATCGGCGGGCATGCGGCCGTACATCGAGAAGGTATCGAGCGGATAGACCAGCGAGCGCATCTGCGCGCCGAGTCGCATGTCGAAGCGCGCCAGCCACGACAGCAGCACGTAGCCGAGCAGGCAGAGCACGGCGAAGCGGCGGTGGTCGGCGCGCACGCGGCCCCTCAGACGAACCAGCGCACCTGCACCGCGTCGGACGGCGCCGCGAGCGGCTCCAGGGCGGCGCCGTCGCGCCACAGGCACAGCCGGTCGGATTCGATCGACAGCGCGTCGGCGGCGTCGAGGGCGCTGCGCCACGCCGCCAGGCGCGGGCCGCGGCCGCTCTCCACCAGCGCGGCGCGCGGCAGCGGTGCGGCGCCGGCGGCGCGCACGGTGGCGAGGCGCAGCG
>JBOHWA010001189.1:0-2092 GCA_050735855.1 Binatia bacterium | reverse complement strand
GCTCGAGGAACTGGCGCCGTCGGCTGACGTGGCCGCCGCGCCGGTCGCCGCGGCGCCGGCGGAGCCCGCCGCGCCGCTGCGCATCCTGCTCGCCGAGGACAACGCCGTGAACCAGAAGGTCGCGCTGCGCATGCTCGACCGCATCGGCTACCGCGCCGATCTGGCCGGCAACGGCGTCGAGGCCGTCGCGGCGGTGCAGCGCCAGCCCTACGACGTCGTCCTCATGGATCTGCAGATGCCCGAGATGGACGGCCTCGAGGCCACCCGCCGCATCCGCGCCACCCTGCGCGAGACCGGCCCGCGCATCATCGCCATGACCGCCAACGCCATGCACGGCGACCGCGACCGCTGCCTGGAGGCCGGCATGGACGACTACGTCAGCAAGCCGGTCCGCCTCGACGAGTTGCGCGCTGCATTGCAGCGCGCCGCTCGTGCGATCGCGTAGCCGCCCTCCGGTCCGCCTGCCGGCAGGGATGCCGGCGCCACATACGCGTGGGGGCGGATTCACCGTGCCGCGTAGCTGTCGACCGCCTGCAGGTAGCCCTGCACGTAGGCCGGGATCCCGCGCGTGGCGATCGTTTCCCCGTCGGTCAGGGTGATGGTCAGCGGCAGGCCGGTGGCGGCGCCGGCGCGCACGACGTCGGGCGGCAGCGCGACGATCAGCGCTTCGAGCACCGGGAAGCAGTTCGGCACGCACGGATCCTGCGCGCGCGAGAGGCTGAAGGTCAGCGGGCGGCCGTCGGGGAGGTTGACGGCGGCGTAGCGATCGTGCCCCTCGACGAAGTTCGACTGGAAGAGCAGGTAGTGTTTCATCTCCCCATTCGCGCGGTTGAGCACGCCGAACAGATAGCCGTAGCGCACGCGCTCGACCTCGCCGAGGTTGACGCCGATCTCCTGCCCGGCGCGCCGCAGATCGATCACCTTGGTGGCCTGGATCGGCGGCGCCTGGAAGAAGACGTCGACGCCACGCGGCGAGATCCGTACCGCACGCGCGACCTCGGCGGCGGTCAACTCCTGCGGATCGATCGGCTGGCCGCCGATGTACGTCTGCGCCGCCGGCGGCTTGGGCGCGCAGGCGGCGAGCAGGAGCAGAGCGACGACGGCGGCGCGGCAAATGATCGGCATGGCCGCAGTTACGCCGCTGGCGCTCCACCGCGCAAGCGCTCAGATGTGGAGTGCGGGGCACGCTCCCGCTCTCCAAATCCTTCTCCGCGATGGAAGGTCGGTGCTAGGGTCGGCGGCGATGGACGAATGGGCGTGGGTCGATGCGGTCGGTCAGGCCGACCTGGTGCGGCGCGGCGCGGTGTCGCCGAGCGAGTTGGTGGCGGCGGCGATCGCCCGCATCGAGCGGCTGAACCCGGCGCTCAACGCCGTCATCGCGCCGCTGTTCGAAGCCGCGCGCGCGGCGGCGGCGTCGCCGGCGCTCCCCGATGGGCCGCTGCGCGGCGTGCCCACCCTGCTCAAGGATCTCGGCGCGCAGCAGCAGGGGCAGCCGTTCGCCTGCGGCAACCGCGCCATGCGCGACGCCGGCTATCGCTCGCCGGCCGACACGCTGCTCGGCGCTCGCCTGCGCGCCGCCGGGCTGATCACGCTGGGCAAGACCAACACGCCCGAGCTCGGCCCGCAGCCGACGACGCAGCCGCTTGCCTTCGGCGACACGCACAACCCCTGGGACCTGGCCCGCTCACCGGGCGGCTCGAGCGGCGGCTCGTGCGCCGCGGTCGCCGCCGGGCTGGTGCCGGTGGCGCACGCCAACGACGGCGGCGGCTCGATCCGCCTGCCGGCGTCGTGGTGCGGCCTGGTCGGCCTGAAGCCGTCGCGCGGGCGCACCGCGCCGCCGCCGCGCTGGGTGACGCGCAATGGCGTCGAGCACGTCGTCACCCGCTCGCTGCGCGATACCGCCGCCGTGCTCGACTGCGTGCACGGCGCCGCTCCCGGCGACCTGTATGTCGCCCCACCGCCGGCGCGGCCCTATGCGCAGGAGGTCGGAGCCGCGCCGGGCCGGCTGCGCATCGGCCTGCTCACCCGCGCGCCGCACGCCGAGACGCACGCGCAGTGCGTCGCCGCGGCGGACGGCGCCGCGCGCCTGCTG
>JBOHWA010001188.1:0-3262 GCA_050735855.1 Binatia bacterium | reverse complement strand
GCGATGCGCGCCTCGCCTGGCCGGCGCCGCGCGCGCCGGCCGACGCCATCGACGCCGCCGAGCACGACCTCTCCACCCTCGGCCACCTCCTGCACGCCCCCGCCGCCGAGCGCATCAACGGCGGCGCACAGTACCTGGTGGAGCTCAATCCGCATCTGGCCCGCGCGCTGCGCAGCCGCTTCTGGCGCTGGGAGAAGAAGCGTTGGTCGGAACTCGACGGCATGGTGCGTACGACGCCGGAGACCGAACCGGCACTGGCGAAACAGCGCCTGACCGCACGACCCTACTCGCCGTCGGCACTGGAGCGCTACGCCGTCTGCCCCTACCGTTTCTACCTCGCTTCGATCGTCGGCCTCGAGCGGCGCACGCCGCCGACGCCGCTGGCGCAGCTCGATCCACTGACCCGCGGCAAGCTCTTCCATCGCGTCCAGGCCGCCACGCTGCGCGCCCTCGCCGCCGCCGGTGCACTGCCGGTGACGCCGGCGACGTTGCCCGCGGCCGAGCCGGTGCTCGCCGCGACGCTCGCGGCCGTCGCCGCACGCCTGCACGACGAGCTGGCGCCGCCCATCCCGCGCCTCTGGGAGGATGAGATCGCGGCGCTGCGCGGCGATCTGCTCTACTGGCTGCGCCACCTGGCCGAGCACAGCGACGTCTGGCACCCGGAGTACTTCGAGCTCGGTTTCGGCCTGCGCGCCGACGCCGAGCGCGATCCGCGCAGTCAGGCGGCTCCGGTGCAGCTGGCGGGCGGCGCGCAGCTGCGCGGCGCCGTCGACCTGGTCGAACGCCGCGCCGACGGCCGCGCCCTGCGCGTCACCGACCACAAGACCGGCGCCGAGCGCGGCAGCGACGGGCTGGTGATCGGCGGCGGCGAGATGCTGCAGCCGGTGCTCTACGGCCTGGCGGTGGAAGCCGCGCTGCAGACGCCGGTCAGCGAGGCGCGCCTGTTCTACTGTACCGCGCGCGGCGGCTTCGCCGAACGCGTCGTGCCGCTCGACGAGCGCGCCCGGGCCCAGGGCCGCGAGGTATTGGAGGTGATCGACCAGGCGATCGCCAGCGGCTTCCTGCCACCGGCGCCACGCCAGGGCGCCTGCGCGCACTGCGACTTCCGCTCCGTCTGCGGCCCGCACGAAGAGGAGCGCCTGCGCCGCAAGGAGGCGCCGCCGCTCGCCGCGCTCGCCGCACTGCGCCAGCGACCATGAGCGCCCCCGCCGACGACGACGCGCGCCAGGTCATCCGCACCGACCTCGATGCCACCCTGGTGGTCGAGGCCGCGGCCGGCACCGGCAAGACCACCGAGCTGGTGCGCCGCATCGTCGCCGTGCTGCAGGCCGGGCGCGCCGAGGTGCAGCGCCTGGTCGCCGTCACCTTCACCGAGAAGGCCGCCGGCGAGCTCAAGCTGCGCCTGCGCGCCAGCCTCGAGCAGGCGCGTCAGCAGACCGCGGCGGACAGCCCCGGCCGCGTCCACCTGGAAGATGCACTGGCGCGCCTCGAGGAAGCGCGGGTCGGCACCATCCACGGCTTCTGTGCCGATCTGCTGCGCGAACGGCCGGTCGAGGCGCGCGTCGACCCGCTCTTCGCCGTGCTCACCGAAGGCGACGCCGAACGGCTCTTCCGCGGCGCCTTCAGCCTCTGGCTGGAAGAGACCATGCGCGATCCGCCCGAGGGCGTGCGCCGTTCGCTGCGCCGCCGCTCGCGCTGGGGCGACGACGCGCCCGCCGACCGCTTGCAACGCGCCGCCTGGCAGCTCGCCGGCTGGCGCGATTTCCCCGCCGCCTGGCGGCGCGACCCGTTCGATCGCCAGGCCGCGATCGACGTGCTGGCCAAGCAGCTCGCCGAATTCGCCGCCATGAGCGCGCGCTGCGCCAACCCGCGCAGCGATCCGCTGTACAAGGACACCGCCCCCGCCCGCCGCCTGGCCGAGCAGGTGCAGCGCAGCGAGGGTGTGCAGGTGCGCGACTACGACCGCCTCGAAGCGGCCCTGGTGGATCTGAGCGCCGAACGCGACTTCCGCCGCGCCCGCAAGGGGCGCGGCGCCTTCTACTACAAGGAGATCGCGCGCGACGCGGTGTGCAGCGCGCACGCCGAGCTGTGCGCCGCGCTGGAGGCCTTCCGGCGCGCCGCCGATGCCGACCTCGCCGCCGCCCTGCACGGCGAGCTGCGCGGCCCGATCGAGCGCTACGAGGGGCTCAAGACGCGCACCGGCGGGCTGGATTTCGTCGACCTGCTGGTCCGCGCCCGCGACCTGCTGCGCGACTGCGCCGCGGTGCGGGCCGATTTCCAGCAGCGCTTCACGCACCTGTTCGTCGATGAGTTCCAGGACACCGACCCGTTGCAGGCCGAGATCCTGCTGCTGCTCGCCGCCGACGATCCGGCCGTCGACGACTGGCGCGCCGCCCGCCCGGCCGCCGGCAAGCTGTTCATCGTCGGCGATCCGAAACAATCGATCTACCGCTTCCGCCGCGCCGATGTCGCCATCTACCTCGAGGTCAAGCAGCTGCTGCGCGCCGCCGGCGCGCAGTGCCTCTATCTCACCACCAGCTTCCGCGCCGTGCCGTCGATTCAGGCCTTCGTCAACGCCGCCTTCGCGCCGCACCTGCGCGCCGATGCCGAAGCGCTGCAGGCCGACTACGTGCCGCTCGCCGCCTACCGCACCGAGTCCAGCCAGCAGCCGACCGTGATCGCGCTGCCGGTGCCGGAACCCTATGGCATCACGCGCATCGCCAAGACGGCGATCGAGCGCTCGCTGCCCGACGCGGTCGCCGCTTTCCTCGCCTGGCTGTTCGAGTCGAGCGGCTGGACCGTCGCCGAGCGCGACGCCGCCGAGGGCCGCGTCCCCGTCGCCCCGCGCCACGTGTGTCTGCTCTTCCGTCGCTTCGACAGCTTCTTCACCGGCGACGTGACGCGCGGCTACGTGCGCGCCCTCGAGGCGCGCGCCATTCCGCATCTGCTGGTCGGCGGCCGCTCGTTCCACGACCGCGAGGAGATCGAGACGATGCGCGCCGCGCTGAGCGCGATCGAATGGCCGGACGACGAGCTGGCGGTCTACGCGACGCTGCGCGGCTCGCTGTTCGCCATCACCGACGAGGCGCTCCTCCTCTATCGTCACACCTATCGCGAGACGCATCGGCGCCTGCATCCGTTCCACGTCCCGCCCGATCTGCCGGCGCCGCTGGCGCCGATCGGCGAGGCGCTCGCCCTGCTGGCGGCGCTGCACCGCGGCCGCAACGCGCGACCGGTGGCGGACACGGTCGCCCGCCTGCTC
>JBOHWA010001187.1:0-5732 GCA_050735855.1 Binatia bacterium | reverse complement strand
AGGAGTCTGCACCCGGCCGGCTCTTTCCCAATCCGCATCCGCGATGTGGTTCCGGGAACGCTCGCTCCACAGCTGCGCTCCTCTGGCCTTCGCGCCTTCGCGTTGATCTTTTTCTGTCACATCAAGGCTAGTTCGCGAAGACGTCTACCGCGGAGGCGCGGACCGGCGGGCAATCGCATTCACCGGTCTCGGGATCGTCAGATGCCGTCCTGGTCGATGCCCCAGTCCTGGCGCAGAACGATCCACACTGTTCTGCGCTCGCCACTTCGTGATAGGTCGTTGGCGCGAAGGGGGTATCGTGTCGATGCGATGGTTTGTCATAGCGTGCGCGCTGGCGGTGATCGGTGCAGCCAGCGTAGACCGCGCAGCCGCCCGAGAATGCTGCAACGTCACCTGCGGCTTGGGGTCGCCTGTTTGCAGCGTGTCGGACGACTTCGGTTGCGACCAGCTCTGTGACACTGAATGTGCTGGTCGTGGTGGTTGCACGACCTTCCAGGCGAGCACGTGTTCCCCCGACCTAGTGGTCGTGTCGTGCAACGCAGGCTGTGAGGCGGTCTGTGCGGCGCCGACGCCCACCCCGCCGACGGCGCCGGCTCCAACGATGTCGCCCGGCGTGCTGGCGGTCTTGGCGATGGCGCTTGCCGCGCTCGCGGTCGTGAGTCTGTTGCGCCGACCCGTTTGAACGGGGCGGCTCCCAATCGGAGAGGCACCGGGATGCGCCTGCAGCACCGCTTCTCCGCGCCTCCGCGGTGAAGCATGGTCAGGCCGCCTTGCGGTACCCGGCGCTGCGGCCGCGCGCGATGTCGCGGTGCAGCCAGCGGGTGACCCGGCCGCGCACCCACTCCGGCTCCAACTGCAGCAGCTCGCAGACGCGGCGGAAGGCGAGCGGCCATTCGGTGTCGTTGGAGCGCACCCAACGCACGGCGGCGGCGACCTGGATGTGGTCGCGCCCGTCGGGGCGGCGCAGGCGGATGTCGGCCATCGACTGGGCCAGCACGGCGGCCGCGAGGCGCAGCTCCGGCGACCAGTGCGAAGCGGAGGGGAGCTGGGTCGGCAGGATCTCGCCCGCGCTCAACAGGTGACGGAGGGTCTCGAGCGGCTCGGCGTGGTCGATCTCATCCCAGCGTCCCGCTCCGCTGGTGCTGTGGCTCTGTTCGATGGCTCGATCCATTGCAGTCTCCCCTTGGTTGGCGTCCGTGGTCCGCTGGCTGACTAACCAAGTTCCGTGCCGTGTCAGCTGCGCAGCACCCTGCAATTGCGACACATGGTGTTTCGCCTTGTGCAGCAGCAAACTTGCGGGTTCGCACCGCGCTGCCTCGCGCGCTGGGCGCCGACCGGGTAGCCTCGGGCAGCTGTCACGCAGCCTGAGGTATTTTCCAAAGCGTCAAGAAAATGATGCCCCCAAACCTGCAGCGCATCTGTGTCTTCTGCGGCTCCAGCCCTGGGGCCGACCCCGCCTACGCCGCCCAGGCCGACCGCCTCGGGCGCCTGCTGGCCAGCGAGGGCATCGGGCTGGTCTACGGCGGAGCGAACGTCGGCCTGATGGGGCGGCTCGCCGACAGCGCCCTGGCGGGCGGCGGTGAGGTGATCGGGGTGATCCCGCAATCGCTGGTCGAGTTCGAGGTCGCCCACGCCGGGCTCGCCGACCTGCGCGTCGTCGCCTCGATGCACGAGCGCAAGGCGCTGATGGCCGATCTGGCCGACGCGTTCATCGCCCTGCCGGGCGGCCTCGGCACGCTCGACGAGCTGTTCGAGATCCTCACCTGGGCGCAGCTCGGGCTGCACCAGAAGCCGATCGGCGTGCTCGACGTCGGCGGCTACTTCGCGCCGCTGCTGGCGCTGCTCGAGCGCGCCGTCGGCGCCCGCTTTTTGGCCCCGGCACACCGCGCCATGTTGCTGGTCGACGAGGATCCCGCCGCGCTGCTCGCCGCCTGCCGCGCCTACCGGCCGCCGCCGCCGTTCAAGTGGATCGACCGCCCGCCGCCGCTGTGCTGAGCGGCGCCGCGCGCTTGCCAAGCGCCGGTGCCGCGGTCACAATGCGCCGCATCGCTCCGCCTGGCGGCGCGCACACTTCAGAGCGGCAAAGGGGGTTCGGCTATGCAGACGGCAGTGCGGTGGGCAACAGCATTGGTCTTCGTCGCGGTCGTGAGCGCGGCGCGCAGCGAGGCGCAGGACTCGGAAGCGGCGCGCGGCTCGTTCATCAACCTCGAGGGCAAGGAGATCGGCACGGTGACGGTCAATCACATGACCGGCGCGACGATCTTCATCTTCAAGGTGAAGGATCTCCCGCCGGGCGAGCACGGCATGCACATCCATGACGTCGGCGTCTGCAAGCCGCCGTTCGACTCGGCCGGACCGCACCTCAACCCGGGTGGCAAGCAGCACGGTTCCAAGAACCCCAAGGGGCCGCACGCCGGCGATCTACCCAACCTCAAGGTCGGCGCCGACGGCAAGGCGGAGTTCACCGTCACGGTCGACACGGAGATGCAGCTGAGCGGCGAGGCCAGCCTGCTGGCTGGCGACGCCGTCTCGATCGTCATCCATGCCGCCCCGGACGACTTCACCACCGATCCCTCCGGCAACTCCGGCGCCCGCATCGCCTGCGCGGTGCTGGAGATGTCGAACCGCCAGGACTGAGTTTGGCGCGGCGGGATCGGACGGTGGAGTCCGATCCCGCGTGGTTTGGAGTACGGGAGCGTGCTCCAGCACGCGGCCTTGCCCAAGAGATCAGTAGGCCAACAACGGATTACACGGATTGAGCGGATTTCTGATCCCTCCGCCGTGAAATCCGCCCAATCCGTGTAATCCGTTGTTGGTCTCCGAGACGCCTCTGGACCCGGTGCGCGCTGCGCGTCTATAGGTCCGCACATGGAACTGCGCCAGCTGGCCCCGGACGTCTACACCTGTCTCCAGCCCGATCGCGGCCTTGGCTGGAGCAATTCCGGCTTTCTGAACCGCGGTGGCGGTCTGGTGGTCGACACCTTCTGGGACCTGCCGCACACGCGCGCGCTGATCGAGCAGTACGCCAGCGTCTGGCGCGGCCCGGCGCGGCGCGTGGTCAACACGCACCACAACGGCGACCATTGCTGGGGCAATCAGCTCTTCGCCGGGGCCGAGATCATCGGCCATCGGCTCTGTGCCGCCTCCTTCGGCAAGGAGCAGCCGGCGGCCATGCAGGCGCTCAAGCAGATCGGTCCGGGGGCCAACTCGGCGCTCGCCGACCTCGCCCGCGGGCTGGAGCCCTACGATTTCACCGGCATCACGCTGACGCCACCGACGACGGTGTTCGAGGACCGCCTCGACCTCGAGCTCGACGGCCTGCGCGTCGAGCTCATCTACGTCGGCCCGGCGCACACCGCCGGCGACGTGATCGTCCACCTGCCGGCGCAGCGCATCGTCTTCACCGGCGACGTGCTCTTCCGCCTCTGCACGCCGATCGGCTGGGAGGGGACCTTCGCCGGCTGGGCGTCGGCGCTCGATGCGATCGTCGCCCTGCAGCCCGACGTGATCGTCCCCGGCCACGGCCCGCTCTGCGGCGTCGAGGGACCGCGCGAGATGAAGGCCTACCTCCTCTATGTGCGCGAGGCGGCGGCGCGCAGCTTCGCCGCCGGCCGTTCGGTGATCGACGCCGCCAAGAGCATCGACCTCGGCCCGTATGCCACCTGGACCGAGCCCGAGCGCCTGGTGTTCAACGTCGCCCGCGCGTACCGCGAGCTGCGCGGCGAGGCCTTCGACGCCCCGATCGACGTGGCCGAGCTGTTCCGCGGCGTCCACGCCCTGCGCCAACATCTGACGCCCCACGCCCACTGACGGCCGCCGCCATTCTGTGCAGGGGCCGCCCGGTGGACGGCCCGCCGGCGCGCCCACGGCACGCCCCGACGCCAGCACGACCGCCACGCAGGCATCGATCATCTCGTCTGTAGCCCGTCCGTCGACAATCGGCTACAACGGTGATCTCAATGCGATCTACGGCCCAGGCAGCATCGCCGCGGGTTCTTGCCGTGGGCGACGAATCCACCGCGCATCTAGTGCAGCGGGTGCGCATCGGGCTGTCGCTCGCGTTGGCCAGCAACGCCGCCTTCGCCCTCGCCGACTTCCAGATCGGCCCGCCGCAGCTGGTCGCGCTGACCTGGATCAAGCTCTCGCAGATCGCCGTGATCGGCGCCGCGTTCGGCGTGTTGCGTGTGGTGCACACGCGCGCGGCGCTCCTGACGGTCACGCTCAGCATGCTGGCGGTGATCTACGGGGCCAGCGCCGTCTCCGGCGCGTTGACCGGCGACATCGCCAGCACGCCCATCCTGGGCGGCGGCATCACCATGCTGCTCGCCACCCTGCTGCCGTGGGGGGCGTTCGCCCAGGCGGCCGCCGCCGGGCTGACCGCGCTCGCCATCCTCGCCAACATCTACCTCGTCACCGGGTCCTTCGAGCTGGCCGCCAGCTATCCCGCCGTCGCCGTGCTCTTCGTCCTCAGCGCCTCGGTGTACGTCGCCCACACGTTCGCCCACTACCGCGTCGCGCTCGCCACCGAAGAACAGGCGCGGGCCGGCGCGGAGGTGGCGCTGTCGGCCAGCGAGGCGGAGTTCCGCGGCATCTTCGAGAGCCTGGTGGACGTCTACTTCCGCCTCGATCTGGACGGCACCGTGCGGCGCATCAGTCCCTCGGTCGCCCGCTATGGCCCCGAGGCGGCGACCCTCGTCGCGCGCCCGTTGCACGCGCTGCTCGCCGATCCCGCGGCCGAGGGCGAGTGGATGCGGCAGGCGCTGCAGGAGGGCAGCGTGCACGACGTCGAGCTCGCCTTGCGCGCCGCCGACGGCGCCGTCGTGCCGGTGTCGCTCAGCGCGCGGCTGCTGCGCGACGCGAGCGGGCGCCCGGTCGGCTACGAGGGCCTGCTGCACGACATCCGCGAGCGCCGGCAGGCCGACCAGGAGATCGTCGCGCTCAACCACAACCTCGCCCGCCGCGCCGCCGAGCTGGAGCGCGCCAACCGCGAGCTCGAGTCGTTCAGCTACTCGGTCTCGCACGACCTGCGCGCCCCGCTGCGCGCCATCGACAGCTTCAGCGCCATCCTGATCAGCGACTACACCGCGCAGCTCGACGACGAGGGGCGGATGCTGCTCAGCCGCGTGCGCATCAATGCGCAGCGCATGGGCGAGTTGATCGACGACCTGCTGACGCTGGCGCGCACCATGCGCGCCGACCTGCGGCGCACGCGCATCGACCTGAGCGCCATGGCGTGGGCGATCGCCGCCGAGCTCAAGCTGCGCCACCCCGATCGCGCCGTGCGCCTGTCGATCGCCGACGGCGTGGTGGGCGACGGCGACCCGGTGCTGCTGCGCTCGGTGCTGGAGAACCTGCTCGGCAACGCCTGGAAGTTCAGCGCCCCGCGGTCCGACGCGCGCATCGAGTTCGGCGCCGGCCCGGTCGCCGGCGGGCAGGCCTACTGGGTGCGCGACAACGGCGTTGGCTTCGAGATGGCGTACGCCGCCAAGCTCTTCCACCCCTTCCAGCGCCTGCACGGCCCGGCCGAGTTCGAGGGGACCGGCATCGGCCTGGCCACCGTCGAGCGCATCATCCACCGCCACAACGGCCGCGTCTGGGCCGAGGGCGCCCCCGACCGCGGCGCGACGGTGTACTTCACGCTCGGGTAGGCACGCGCCGCGCGCCCCGTGGAGGGCGCCGGGCCCTCGGCGCCGTGCGTGCGATGACCACCCGCCCCACCCCCGGCGCCGAGG
>JBOHWA010001186.1:0-10766 GCA_050735855.1 Binatia bacterium | reverse complement strand
GCCCGGCCTTGGCCGTCTTGCCGCTCCGCGCGCCCAGCGAACGCCCGCTCGGTTGGTAGCGCGCCACCTCGCGCGGCGGCGGGGTGGTGGCGGCGCAGCGGTCGAAGCGAGCCGCGCTGCCGACCGGCACGCGCAGGCCGAAGCCCGGCGGAATCGGTGCGCGCCCCTGGTGGACGACCGGCAGCAGGCTCGGGTTGAGCGCGGCGATCTCCCCGACGTCGGCGCCGGCGCAGCGCGCCGCCGAACCGATGTGCGTGCGCTGCGCGAGGTAGACGGTGTCGGTGGCGTACGGCGGATGGAGCGCCAGCTCACCGAAATACCTGCGGTGGTTGGCCTCGATTTCGATGGCGGCGAGAAACTCCGGGTAGAAATTGCGCGAGGCGAACTTGTAGGCGGGACCGCGGTAGTTCTGGATGATCCGCGCTATGTCGCTGGTCCCGGTGCTGCTGACCGCGCGCGCCATGCCGGCGGGTCCGTGGTTGTAGGCGTTGATCGCCAGCGGCCAGCTGCCCAGCTTCTCGTAGTTCTGCCGCATGAAGCGCGCCGCGGCGCGCGAGGCGACCAGCGGGTCGAGCCGTTCGTCGATCGTGCCATCGACCCGCATGTAGCTGCGCGCCGTGCCGGGCATGAACTGCCAGACACCGGCGGCGCCCACCTTCGAGTACGCGCGCATGTTGAAGCACGACTCGATCAACGGCAGGCGGGTGATCTCCGTCGGCACGCCGGCCTGGCGAAAGATGGCCTCCATGTGCGGGAAATAGGCGTGGCCGGTCTGGATGCCCTGGGCGAAGCGCTCGCGGATGCCCTTCTGGCCGCGGACGCGGTCCGGGCCCGCGGCGTCGATGAACTTGGTCGGCGAGCGGTCGTTGCCGAACAGGCCGTAGATCCGCTCCTCCTCCTCGGTGAACGCGTCGGTCGACGGATCGAGCTGGTCGAGGCGGCGCAGGATGCCGCGCACGCGCGCCTTCTCGCTCTCCTCGCGGTCGCGCATGGTGAGCTCGATCTGCACGTCGCTGTAGCCGGCGCGCTCGAGATCGCGAAAGTCGAGCACGCTGTACACGCGGTCGACGCGTTCGGTGTCGTGGATGACGATCTGACGGCGGCCGTACTTGGCGAACACGTCGATCCAGAAATTGACCGTCGGCCGCAGCGTCGGCGGCACCGGGAAGTCGGGCGAGGCCGCGGCGCGGCGCGGCGCCACGGCGGCCGCCAGGGACAGAAATGCGAACGCTACCGTGAGCAGTCTCGCCCGCTGCATCGCGTCGATCCTTCGACCCCGTCCTGCGCTCCGCATCACCACACCTCGACCAAGGGCGATTATGAGGGCGGCGCCGAACCAGTCAAGCGCGCAACTGGCGCCGCCGGGCGCGCCAGCGGCAGGGCGACGGTGAACGTGGTGCCGCGGCCGGGCTGCGATTCGAGCCCGATGTGGCCGCCGTGGCGCTCGACGATGCCGTACGAGACGCTCAACCCGAGCCCGGTGCCGCGCCCCTCCGGCTTGGTGGTGAAGAACGGATCGAAGACGCGCGCCTGCAACTCGGGCGCGATGCCGGCCCCCGTGTCGCGCACGCGGACGACGACGTGTGGCCCCGCATGCGGCGCGCCGGGCGGGTCGACCTCGAGCCGCGTGCACACGCCGAGCGTCCCGCGCGCAGCCATCGCGTCCAGCGCGTTGGCGATCAGGTTGAGCAACACCTGGTCGATCTGGCCCGGCACCACCTCGACCGGCGGCACGTCGCTGTAGTCGCGCTCGACGGTGACGTCGACCAACCGGTGCCGCAGCAGCGCCAGGGTGCGCTCGAGCCGCTCGCGCAGATCGATGCGGCCCCAAGCCTCGGCCGCATCGCCGCGCGCGAAGGCGCGCAGCGCGGCGACGATCTCGGCGGCGCGCCGCACCCCTTCGCGGCAGTCGTCGAGCGTGCAGGGCAGATCGGCGAGCAGCGCGTCGAGGCGCAGGCTGCGCCGCTGCGCCGCCAGCGCCGCGGCGTCACCTGCCGCCAGCGGCACCGCCGCGTAGGCGGCCAGCATGCGCTCGAGCGCGCCGGTGCTGCGCCGCAGGTGCTCGAGGTTGGCCGAGACGAAGCCGATCGGGTTGTTCAGCTCGTGCGCGATGCCGGCGACGAACTGCCCGAGCGCGCGCATCTTCTCGGATTGCACCAACTGTGCCTCGGTGGCCTGCAGGCGGGCGACGGTCGCCTGCAGCTCGGCGTGCGCCCGCTCGCGCGCCGCCAGCGCGGCCTGCAGGCGCCGGTGGCGCTCGGCCAGGTCGTCCTCGCTGCGCCGCAGGCGCTCCGCCACGTAGCCGCCCAGGTACGTCAGCAGGGCGAGGCAGTAGAGCAGGAAGAGGCCCCAGACGGCTTGCGCCGCCGGCCGCTCCAGCCCGACCGGGGGCACCGCCGGGCCGCCCAGCCCCAGCCAGAGCGCGGCGACGAAGCAGACCACCGACGCCAGGGCGCTGGCCGCCGCCACCCACAGGTCGACCAGCATCGCCGTCGCCACGACCTGCACGACGTAGAGCATCAGGAACGGGCTGCGCACGCCGCCGGTCTGCGCGATCAGGTAGGTGATCAACAGCACGTCGGCGGCGATCGCCAGGGCCGTGATCGCGCGCACGCCGCGCCGCCGGGCGACGCACCAGTGGTTGGCCGTATTGACCACGGCCGACCCACCGCCGGCGATCAGGCAGTCGCGCAGCGTGGCGAGCATCCCCACCCGCCAGGCGACCAGCGCCAGGCCCGAAAACCCGACGATGGCCAGCCAGCGGACGAGCACCGCCCAGCGCAGGCGTTCCCGGTTCGCCTCGGCGGCAATGGCGCGCAGCGGACGGATGGCACTCATCACAGCCTCCTGTGTGTCGCCCCCGACCCGCCGCGTCGTCGCGCGCTGCCTCGCCAGTGACGCGCCGGTCCCCCTTTTCTTGACAGACCAAAGGGGTCACACTAGGTTTCGCTTACACTGATTGCCAAAACTGCGTTCCGGGTCAAATAAAATCGCCGGCGCAGCGTCAGATAGCGGCACAGTCGGAGCTCACCATGACCAACGCCGTTAAGACGACCCTTTTGCTCGGCCTCATGACCGGGCTCATCATCGCGATCGGCCAGTACCTCGGCGGCAGCCAGGGGATGATGATCGCCTTCGCCTTCGCCGCGGTGATGAACTTCTCGGCCTACTGGTACTCCGACAAGATGGTGCTGGCGATGTACAAGGCGCAGCCCGTCGACGAGCAGCAGGCCCCGGACCTGTACCGCCTGGTCCGCGACCTCGCGACGCGCAGCCACCTGCCGATGCCGCGCGTGTACATCATCCCCACCGACACCCCGAACGCCTTCGCCACCGGCCGTAACCCGCAAAACGCGGCCGTCGCCGTCACCGAAGGCATTCTGCGCATCCTGCGCCCCGAAGAGCTGCAGGGCGTGCTGGCCCACGAGCTGGCGCACGTCAAGAACCGCGACACCCTGATCAGCACCGTGGCCGCCACCATGGCGGGCGCGATCATGATGCTGGCCAACATGATGCGCTGGTCAGCCATCTTCGGCGGTATGCAGAACGATCGCGACCGCAACGGCGGCATCATCGGCCTGTTGGCGATGACGATCATCGCGCCGCTCGCCGCCACCCTCATCCAGATGGCGATTTCCCGCAGTCGCGAGTACCAGGCCGACACCACCGGCGCGCAGATGCTGCACAACCCGCTGGGGCTCGCAGCGGCGCTGGAGAAGCTCGAAAGCGCCAACCAGCAGGCCCCGATGGGGGCCCAGCCGCAGACGGCGCATCTGTTCATCGTCAACCCGCTCAGCGGGGCGTCGTTCAGCCGCCTGTTCTCCACCCACCCACCGCTCGAAGAGCGCATCCGCCGGCTGCGCTCGATGACCACCGTCTGAGCGCACCTTCAGGAGACCATGTACATGGCGGCAGATGAGCGCGACGGCGAGCGGGGATTCAAGGTCCAGGACCGGCGGCGCTTCGACTCGACCGGTGAGGCGCGCGACGGCGCGGCCGAGTCGCCCCCCGAGGCGACCGCCGCCCCCGCGGACACCCACGCGGCCGAGCCCCATCAGGATCATGACCACCATGGCCACGACCACGGACATGACCATGATCACGATCACGACCATGACCATGACCACGACCACGACCACGACCACGACGGCGAGGGGCCCGAGATCACCTTCGCCACGTTTGTCATCAGTCTCAGCGCCCAGGCGCTCGCCCTGCTCGGCGAGATTCCCGATCCAGTCGACCAGTCGACGCGGGTCGATCTGGAGGGCGCCCGTCAGATCATCGACATCCTCGGCGTCCTGCGCGACAAGACCCAGGGCAACCTCGATGCCGGCGAGAGCTCGCTGCTCGACAGCGCCCTCTACGATCTGCGCATGAAGTACGTCGACCGCGCCCAGGGCCGGTAGATTCCCCCCTTCCTTCCTACGCTTTTCCCTCAGCTCTGAAACTCGGAATAAGGAGAACGGTATATGTATTCGCAGTCGCGCCAGCGCCGTGCGTCACTTGCGCTGCGCCCCGCTCTGCTCGCCATCCTGCTCTGTGGCGCCATCGGCCTGGCCGATCGCGCCGACGCCATTCGTTTCTGGGGCGAAGAGGAGGAACAACCCACCCCGGCCGCGCCGGCTGCCGAGAAAGCGGCGCCGGAGCAGGCAGCGAAGGCGCCGCTGGTGTCGGGGCTGCCCAACTTCGCCGACCTCGCCGAGTCGCTGCGTCCGGCGGTGGTCAACATCTCGACCACCGCGACCGCCGAGGGCCCGCACATGCCGGGTCCGGGCCAGGGCCAGGGACCGGGCATGCCGCGCCAGTTCGGCGGGCCCGGTGGCCCGGGCGGCCCTGGCGGGCAGGGTGGACCCGGTGGGCAGGGGCAACCGGACCCGCACGACTTCTGGGAACCGTTTGAACGCTACTTCGGCCCCTCGCCGCGTGGCCAGAAGCAGCGCAGTCTGGGCTCTGGGTTCATCCTCAGCCGCGACGGCCTGATCATGACCAACAATCACGTCGTCGAGAACGCCGACGAGATCATCGTGCAGACGGCGAGCGACAAGGAGTACAAGGCGAAGGTCGTCGGGCGCGACCCGAAGACCGACCTGGCGGTGATCAAGATCGAGGTCGAGAACGGCGACGAGCTGACCCCGGTCGCGCTCGGCAACTCGGATGAGTTGCGCGTCGGCGACTGGATCTTCGCCATCGGCAACCCGTTCGGGCTGAACAACACCGTCACCGCCGGCATCGTCAGCGCCAAGGGCCGCTTCATCGGCCAGGGCAGCTACGACGACTTCATCCAGACCGACGCCGCCATCAACCCGGGCAACTCGGGCGGGCCGTTGGTCAACCTGCACGGCGAGGTGGTCGGCATCAACTCGGCGATCTTCAGCCGCTCGGGCGGCAACATCGGCATCGGCTTCGCCATCCCGATCAACCTGGCCAAGGAGCTGCTGCCGCAGCTGCAGGAAAAGGGCAAGGTCACGCGCGGCTGGCTCGGCGTCTTCATCCAGAAGGTGACGCCGGAGATCGCCGAGTCGCTCAAGCTCGAGAAGGCACGCGGCGCACTGGTCGCCGACGTCATGGCCGACACGCCCGCCGCCGAAGCCGGCATCGAGGTCGGCGACGTCATCGTCGAGTTCGACGGCCACCCGGTCAAGGAGTCGACCGATCTGCCGCTGATCGTGGCCCGCACCGCGATCGGCAAGAGCGCCGAGGTCAAGATCATCCGCAACGGCGCGGTCGAGATGAAGAGCGTTCGCATCGGCGAGCTGAAGGACGAGGAAGTGGCTGTGACGCAGGCCGAGGCCTCGGAGCTCGGCCTGGCGGTGCAGAACCTGACGCCGGACATCGCCGAGAGCCTCGGCATCGACCCGAAGACCAAGGGCGTCGTCGTCGCCGGGGTCGAGCCGGGCAGCGCCGCCGAGGAAGCGGGGCTGCAGCGCGGCGACGTCGTCCTCGAGGTCAACCGCCAGGCGGTCGAGAACGAAGCGGCCTACCGCAAGGCGGTCAAGAAGGTCGACAAGGCCAAGACCGTGCTGCTGCTGGTGCGGCGCGGCGACAACACCATCTTCATGGCACTGAAACCCTCGAAGGAGGGATAGCCAAGCCTTCAACCTCTGGCAGCATGGGGGACCGGAGCCAACTCCGGTCCCCCATTTTTTTGTCATGATGCGGCGCCGCTCCCTGCTCGTCATTGCCGTGCTGGCCCTCGCCGCTGCCGCCGGCACGGGAGCCGTCGCGGTCGGCTACGTGCGCGCCCTCGATGCCACGGTGGTCGAGAAGCTGAGCGGCCGGCGCTGGGACTTCCCCTCCAGCGTCTACAGCGAGGCGTTCCTCATCTACCCCGGCCTCGATCTGCGCGCCGCCGGTCTCTTCGACCGCCTGCAGCGGCTGAACTATCGCACCGTGGTCGGCGACGGGCCGCTGCGCAAGGGCGATGTGCGGCGCACCGCGACCGGGCTGGATCTCTATCTGCGCGACTCGCCCGCGCCGGGCCAGCGGCTCGACGAACGCCTGGTGCATCTCGACCTGCGCGATGAGGTCGTCGTCGGCATGCGCGACCTGACCACCGGCGAGGTGCTCTACGCCCTGCCGCTCGAGCCCGAAACGCTCAGCGGCCTCTATGCCGCGACCTGGGAACAGCGCCGCGAGGTGCCGCTCGCCGAGATCCCGCCGCTGCTGATCCGCGCCGTCGTCCTGACCGAGGATCGCCGCTTCTACTCACACCACGGCGTCGACCCGGTCGGCATCCTGCGCGCCTCGCTCACCAACCTGCGCAGCGGCGAGATCGTCCAGGGCGGCAGCACCCTGACCCAACAGCTGATGAAGAACTTCTTCCTCTCCGAGGAGCGCACCTTCCATCGCAAGGCGATCGAAGCGGTGATGGCGCTGCTCGCCGAGCGCCGCTACGGCAAGGACGAGATCCTGGCCAACTATCTGAACGAGATCTACTGGGGGCAGAACGGCCTGCAAGGGATCTTCGGCGTCTGGGAGGCGGCGCAGTTCTACTTCGCCCGCCCGCCGCAACAACTGTCGGCGGGCGAGGTCGCCCTCCTCGCCGGGATGATCCGCGCTCCCAACGTCTACTCGCCCTACCGCCATCCCGAGCAGGCCCGGGCGCGCCGCGATACCGTGCTCGATCTGCTCGCCGAGAGCGGTGACCTCAGCCCGGCGGACGCCGCCGCCGCCGCCGCGGAGCCGCTGCGCGTCGGCGCCGGGCACGGCGGGGTCAACGCCGCGCCGTACTTCATCGATTTCCTGCGCGACGACCTGGCGCACAACTATCCCGGCGACGTGCTCCACTCCGAGGGGCTCAGCATCTTCACCAGCATCGACGTGCAGCTGCAGGAGCTCGCCACGCAGGCGGTGCGCCACGGCCTCGCCGAGCTGGAACGGCGCCATCCGGCGCTGCTGAAGGGCGGGCCGGCGCGCCAGGTGCAAGCCGCGCTGATCGCCGTGCGGCCACAGACCGGCGCCATCCTCGCCATGGTCGGCGGCCGCGACTACGACACGACGCAGTTCAACCGCGCCGTCCACGCCCTGCGCCAGCCCGGCTCGATCTTCAAACCGTTCGTCTACCTGGCGGCCTTCGAAGCGGCGCCGACCGCCGAGCACCCGATCTCGCCGGCCAGCCCGGTGATGGACGAGCCGTTCGAGTGGCGCTACGACGGCGGCACCTGGCGGCCGGCCAACTATCGCGACCACTACAACGGTCGGGTCACGGCGCGCCGCGCCCTCGAGCTGTCGCTCAACGCCGCGACGGCGCGGGTCGCCTACCGCGTCGGCCTCGATCCGCTGCTCGATCTCGCCCGCCGTCTCGGCATCACCAGCCCGCTGCCGCCCTACCCGTCGATCGTCCTCGGCGCCGCCGAGGTCACCCCACTCGAAGTCGCCCAGGCCTACGCCGTGATCGCCAACCAGGGCCTGCGCGCCTCGCTGCGCGCCGCCAACAAGGTCGTCGACCGGCAGGGCGCGCTGGTCGAGCGGCGCCCGCTCGAGGTCGAGCGCGCCGTCAGCCCCGAGGCCGCGTTCATGGTGACGCACCTCATGGAAGGCGCCATCGACCACGGCACCGGGCAAGGCGTCCGCGATCTCGGCTTCACCCGCGCCGCCGCCGGCAAGACGGGCACGACCAACGACGGCCGCGACGCCTGGTTCGCGGGCTTCACCCCTGAGCTGCTGGCGGTGGTGTGGATCGGCTTCGACGACGGCGACCCCCTCGGCCTGACCGGTGCCGAGGCGGCCGTGCCGATCTGGACCGACTTCATGGCCCGCGCCACCGCCACCACGCCGCCGCAGGTCTTCCAGCCGCCGGCGGGTGTTGCCTTGGTACGGATCGACCCGTACACCGGTGGTATCGCCACTGCTGGCTGCGCGGAATCCATCCTCGAAGCCTTCTGGCGTGGTCTCGAACCGACCGACCCATGCCCCGCCCACTCCTCACACGGCGCCGCCGCCACCCCGTCGCCGTAGGCGTCGCCGCGACGCTGGCGCTGTCGCTCGCGGCTGCCGGCTGCTCGACCGGGCGCGCCCCGGCCCCGCTCGATGCGCCCGAGCCCGCCACCGCCGCAAACTCGGAGCGAGTGGAGCTGCGCGGAGCGCCGCCATCGGCGATCGACGCGCCGCCGGCGGCAACCATCGTCGAGGAGGACCTGGCCGACGCCGAGCCACCGCCGCCGGTCGACGGCACCCCCGACCCGGCGCTGCCGTTCGCGCCGCCCTCGCCGCTCGCCTCGCTCACTGCGCAGACGGCGCCCAACGTCGCCGCCGCGACCCACATGGTCGAGGCCGGCCGCGTCCATCTCGTCGGCGGCGATTCGGGCGCCGCGCTCGAGCAGTTCGAGCGCGCCATCGCCATCGATCCCGCCAACCCCTACGCCTACTACTTTCTCGCCGTGCTGCACTTCGACAACCGCACCTACGACCAGAGCATCGCCTTCGCCGATCGCGCCGCCGCGCTCAGCCAACCGCACCAGCCCGAATGGGCGAGCCGCGCCTACACGCTGCAGGGCAACGCCTACGAGGCGGCGGGCCGCTTCGCCGACGCGCGCCGCGCCTATGCCCGCGCCCTGACCGCCGCGCCGCGCAACCTCGCCGCCATGGTCGGGCTGGCGCGCGTCGGCGGCGCGACCACCGGCACGCCGTGAAGCTGCTCGCCATCGAAAGCTCCTGCGACGACACCGCCGCGGCGGTGCTGGTCGACGGCGCCGTCCGCTCGAGCATCGTCGCCTCGCAGGACGCCGTACACCACGACTACGGCGGCGTCGTGCCCGAGCTCGCCTCGCGCAGCCACATGCGCGCCATCACCCCGACGATCCAACGCGCCCTGCACGACGCCGGCCTCGCCCTCGACGACCTCGACGCCGTCGCCGCCACCTTCGGGCCCGGCCTGGTCGGCTCGCTGCTGGTCGGCCTGTGCACCGCCAAGGCGATCGCCTTCGCCCGCGGCCTGCCGTTCCTCGGCGTCAACCACCTCGAGGGACACCTGCTCTCCGTCCAGCTCGAACAGCCGGTCGCCTTCCCCTACGTCGCCCTGCTGGTCTCCGGCGGCCACACCAGCCTCTATATGGCGCGCGGGCTGGGCGACTACACGTGCCTGGGGTCGACGCGCGACGACGCCGCCGGCGAGGCCTTCGACAAGGTGGGCAAGCTGCTCGGCCTCGGCTATCCGGGCGGGCGCCTGCTCGATGCCCTGGCCACGCAGGGCGACCCGAAGGCGATTCGCTTCCCGCGCGCCCGCCTCAAGCCGGCCGGGGGCCCGCGCTTCGAGTTCAGCTTCAGCGGCATCAAGACCGCGGTGGCGCTGCACCTCCGCGCCCACGGCGCCGCCGACGGCGCGCGCGCCGACATCGCCGCCAGCTTCCAGGAAGCGGTGGTCGACATGCTGCTCGACACCGCCTTCGCCGCGGCGAAGGATTGCGGCGTCGATCGCCTGGTGATCGCCGGCGGCGTGTCGGCCAACTCCCGGCTGCGCGCCCGAGCCGCGGCGACCGCGGCCGCCACCGGCATCGAGGTGCTGATCCCGTCGCCGCGCTACTGTACCGACAACGCGGCGATGATCGGCTGGGTCGCCGCCCAGCGGCTGGCGCGCGGCGAGCGCGACGACCTGACGCTCAACGCCGCGGCGATCGCCGACCTCGACGCGCCGCGCCGCGAGGCGCCGTGACCGCCCCGTTCGCGCGCAAGCGCTTCGGCCAGCACTACCTCACGCGGCCGGACGTCGCCCAGCGCATCGTCGCACTGGCCCAGCTCGGCGGCAGCGAGACGGTGCTCGAGATCGGCCCTGGCCGCGGCGCCCTGACCCGCGCGCTGGCGGCGCGCTGCCGGCGGCTCATCCTGGTCGAGGTCGACCGCGACCTCGCCGAGGGCCTGCGCGGGGAGCTCGCGGAACAGCCGCAGGTCGAACTGCACGTCGGTGACATCCTCGACATGGACCTCGCCGACCTGCTCGGCGACACGCCGCCGGCGACGGTGGTGGCCAACCTGCCCTACAACATCTCCACGCCGGTGATGATGCATCTGCTCGGCGCGCCCGAGCGCTTCGCCCGCCTGGTGCTGATGCTGCAACGCGAAGTGGCCGAGCGGCTCTGCGCCGCGCCGGGGTCGAAGGTCTACGGCGGCCTCTCGGTGGTGGTGCAGACGGTCGCCAGCGCGCGCATCGCGCTGCGCGTGCCGGCCAGCGCCTTCGCGCCGGTGCCCAAGGTCGAGTCGGCGGTCGTCGTCATCGAGCCGCGCCACCCGGCGGCGCTCGACGCCGCGCAGCGCACCGCCCTGCGCACCGT
>JBOHWA010001185.1:0-6164 GCA_050735855.1 Binatia bacterium | reverse complement strand
CGCCTACAGCGCCCGCGGCGTGGTGCTCGGCGCCGCGGCGGTGGTCGCGGCCCTGGCCCTGCTCGGGGTGCCGCGCATTCGCGTCGACTCCGACTTCCTGTCGTATTTCGATCCCGACGCGCCGGTGCGCCGCAACCACGAGGTGATCAACCGGCAGATCGTCGGCAGCAACCCGTTCTACCTGGTGGTCGAGAGCACCCAACCCGGGGCGCTCAAGCGCTGGGAGGTGTTGCGCCGCATCAAGGATCTGCAGCAGTTCCTCACCACCCTGCCGGGGATCAGCAACTCGATCTCGATCGTCGACTACATGGAGCTGCTCGAGCGCGGGCTCAACAAGTCCGGCGAGGGCGACATCATCATCGACGAGCAGGGCCAGGTGGTCGCCGCCGCCGCGCCGCGCACGTTCTGGGAGGACCCCGCCAACCTGCCGCCGGTGCTGACCCTGATCACCACCAGCCCCAAGACCTTTCGCAGCGTGGTCAACGCCGACCTCTCGCGCGCCAACATCCTCGTGCGCGCCACCGTCTCGGGCTCGCGCGACATCGAGACCCTCCTGGAGCGCATCAACGAGTACGTCGCCCGCACCTTCCCGCCGACGCTGCGCGTGCGTCCCACCGGCAACCTGGTCCTGCTCACCGGTACCAGCTCGAACATCGTGCGCGGTCAGGTCGCCAGCCTCACCATCGCGCTGGCGGTGATCTACGTCGTCATGGCGCTCATGTTGTTGTCGGCGCGCGTCGGCCTGCTCGCCATGCTGCCCAACCTGCTCGCCGTGGTGGTGTTCTTTGGCATGCTCGGTTGGGGCGGCATCGATCTGAATCTGGGCACCAGCCTGATCGCCACCATCGCGCTCGGCATCGCCGTCGACTCGAGCGTCCACTACATGTGGCGCTTCAGCCGCGAGCTGCGCGGCGAATCGGAGCAGTCGGCCGCCATGCAGCGCACCATGCGTGCGGTCGGCGCGCCGGTGCTCTACACCAGTCTGGCGCTGTTCGTCGGCTTCCTCACCTTTGCGTTCTCCAGCTTCGTGCCGATCCGCAGCTTCGGGCTGCTCTGCGCCATGACCCTGGCGGCCGCGTTCGGCGCCAACCTGATCGTCCTGCCGGCGCTGCTGGCGACCACCAAGATCATCACCCTGTGGGATCTGGTCGGCGTCAAGCTCGGCCAGGATCCCACCCGCACCATCCCGCTGCTCGCCGGCCTGCGCCCGGCGCAGGCGCGCATCGTCGTGCTGATGGGCGGCCTGCGCCGCTTCCCGCCCGGCGCGCAGATCATCCGCAGCGGCGAACAGGGCAGCGAGATGTTCGTCATCCTCGGCGGCACCACCGAGGTCTGGGTCGGCGAGGGCGACGAGCGCCGGCGCGTCGCGGAGTTGGTGCGCGGCGACGTCTTCGGCGAGATGGCGCTGGTGCGCCAGGACGAGCGCAGCGCCGATGTGGTGGCGCGCGACGACGTCGAGGTCCTGGCCGTCGACGAGCGCTTCTTGAACCGCATCCAGCGCCGCTACCCGCGCATCGCCGCGCGCGTGTTCTTGAACCTGACCCGCATCCTGAGCGATCGCCTGCAGCGCATGAACGAGCGCCTGGTGCGGGCGACGTCGTAGGGCGTTCCCACACGAGTGTGTGCCTCACCCCCCCGCGTTCGTGGGATCTACTCCGAATCGGCGCGGCGCATGCGGCGCAGCAGTCCGACACCACCGAGCCCGATGAGAACCGCGACCGCGGTCAGCAGCCCGCTGGACGATGCCGCCGGCACACCCGCCGGCGCCGGCTCGCAGATGCCGTTGAGGCAGATTCCGGATGCGCATTGACTCGGGGTCACGCACTCACCCCCGTTCGGTACGGGCGTCTCGGTCGGTGTGGCGGTGGTCGAGGCCGTTGCCGTCGCCGTCGCGGTCGGGGTCGCGGTCGGCGTCCGCGTCGCCAGGCACGAGCCATCGCCCAGGCAGATACTGTTGGGGATGGATGTGCCGCCCTGACTGGTGCACTCCGCCTCGGTCAGGTGGGCGCATTGCGCATCGGGATTGGACACGGACAAGTCGCAGCAGACGAATGGGAGGCAGGCACAGCCGAGCTGAGTCGACCGGCAGAACTGAAACTGCGGACATTCTCCCGGGTTGCATTGCTGCAACGACGCATCGCACGGAATGCTGCCGGCGGAGGTGGGCGCGACCCTGAATGCTGCGGCCGCGAGTGTCAGTATCGCTGCCGCGAGGACGGTTTGCTTCCACTGCCGTACCGCCATGTCCAAACCTCCTCGTGGCTTCAAGGAGCGGGCGGGCCGCGCGCGCTCTCAGCCGTCGGGCTGACTGGGCTAGCGCTTATCGGAGGGCGGCGCCGCTGTCCACAGTTCCACCTGGAAAGCTCTCCCTGAGCCCTCCCTGAACGGTTCGCTCCCCAACCCCACCGCCCTCTCGCCTCCTCCTGCCGCGCGCGCTACAGTCAGGCGTTTCTCGGAGGGATTTCGATGGCCAAGACGTTGCTCGACAAGGTGTGGGAGGCGCACACCGTCACCGAGCTGCCCAGCGGGCAGACGCAGTTGTTCGTCGGTCTGCACCTGGTGCACGAGGTGACCAGCCCGCAGGCGTTCCAGATGCTGCGCGAGCTCGGGCTGCCGGTGCTGTTCCCCGAGCGGACGGTGGCGACGGTCGACCACATCATCCCGACCCACACCGCGGCGCGGCCGTTCGAGGACGACCAGGCCGAGACGATGATGTCGGAGATCGAGCGCAACTGCCGCGAGAACGGCATCCGCCTCTACGACCGCGCCTCCGGCCACCAGGGCATCGTGCACGTCATCGGCCCGGAGATGGGGATCACCCAACCCGGCCTGACGATCGCCTGCGGCGACAGCCATACCAGCACGCACGGGGCCTTCGGCAGCATCGCCTTCGGCATCGGCACCAGCCAGGTGCGCGACGTGCTGGCCTCGCAGTGTCTGGCGACCAAGAAGCCGAAGATCCGCCGCATCGAGGTGAACGGCACACTCCCAGTGGGTGTGTACGCCAAGGACGTGACGCTGCACATCATCCGCACGCTCGGGGTGAAGGGCGGCGTCGGCTACGCCTACGAGTACGCCGGCACGGTGCTCGACCGCATGACGATGGAAGAGCGCATGACGGTCTGCAACATGAGCATCGAAGGCGGCGCGCGCTGCGGCTACGTCAACCCCGACCAGACGACCTTCGACTACCTGCGCGGCCGCGCCATGGCGCCACAGGGCGAGGCCTTCGAGCGCGCCGTCACCTGGTGGCGCTCCATGGCGTCGGACGCCGGCGCGCCCTGCGACGAGCTCACCAAGCTCGACGGCTCGAGCCTGGCGCCGGTGGTCACCTGGGGCATCAACCCCGGCCAGGCGATCGGCGTCGACGAGCGCATTCCGACCGCCGACACGTTCGCGGTCGACGAGCGCGAGGTGGCCGAGGACGCCTACGCGTACATGGACTGGAAGCCGGGCGCGCCGATCGCCGGCACCAAGATCGACGTCGCCTTCATCGGCTCGTGCACCAACGGCCGCATCTCCGATCTGCGCGAGGCGGCGCGCGTCGCCAAGCTCGGCCACGTGCGCTCGAACGTCAAAGCGATCGTCGTGCCGGGCTCGCAGGCGGTGGCGCGCCAGGCGGAGGCCGAGGGCCTCGACGACGTCTTCCGCGCCGCCGGCTTCGAGTGGCGCCTGCCGGGCTGCTCGATGTGCCTGGCGATGAACCCCGACAAGCTGAGCGGCCGGCAGGTCTGCGCCTCGTCGAGCAACCGCAACTTCAAGGGCCGCCAGGGCAGCCCGTCGGGCCGCACCCTGCTGATGAGCCCGGCGATGGTCGCCGCGGCGGCGCTCGAGGGCGCCGTCAGCGACGTGCGGACGATGCTGGAAGGGAGCCCGCGATGAGCCACCTGGTCAAGATCACCCGCGTCGCCGGGCGGCCGATCCCGCTGCGCGGCAACGATATCGACACCGACCGCATCATCCCGGCCCGCTACCTCAAGGCGGTGACCTTCGACGGCCTCGGCGCCGGCGCCTTCTACGACGAGCGCTTCGACGCCGACGGCAACCTGAAGGGCCACGTCATGGACGAGCCGCGCTATCAGGCCAAGGGCACGCGCGTCGCCGTGGTGAACAAGAACTTCGGCTGCGGCTCGTCGCGCGAGCACGCGCCGCAGGCCATGCTGCGCTGGGGCATCAAGGCGCTGGTCGGCGAGTCGTTCGCCGACATCTTCTTCGGCAACTGCGTCGCGCTCGGCATGCCCTGCGTCACCGCGAGCGAGGCCGACGTCACCGCCCTGCTGCAGGCCATCGAAGAGGACCCGGCGCACGAGCTGGCCGTCGACCTCGGGGCGCTCACCGCCACCTACCGCGGCCGCACGTTCACGGTCGACCTGCCGGCCGGCATCCGCAACCAGCTGCTCGAGGGCACCTGGGACGCCACCCGCGTCCTGCTCGAGGCCACCCCCCTGGTGCGCCAGACCGCCGACCGCTTGCCCTACGTGCACGGTTTCGGCAAGTAGCGGGCTCGCCGCACACGCAGGGGCCCGGCCGCCCGGCCCGGCCGCATGGAGGATTCGGATGTCCGACGCCGTCGAGCTGATTCTGCGCCGTCTGAAGGAAGATCGCATTCCCGAGGCGCCGCTGCCGGAAGAGATCGCCGAGAAGAAGAAGCGGCCGCGCGAGGTCGCCTTCATGGACACCGACCTCTGCTTCCCGTGCGGCAAGTGCCCGGAGTTCTGCCCGGTCGGTTGCATCGAGTACCTGCAGGACAACGCGCTCGCCGGCCGCGGCCTGCAACCGGTGCAGGACCGCTACCAGGAGTGCATCGGCTGCTACATCTGCGTCGAGGTCTGCGCCCTGCTGACCGACTACGACGCCGTGCGCATGTTCAACACCGACTTCGTCGAGGAGCTGCTCGGCGTCACCGTCGGCGACAAGAAGCCGGACGAGTACCTGCCGGCCGAAGCGCTGCACGAGTACTTCTCCGACAGCGGCTCGAAGAGCGTCCGCTACCTCGGCAAGGGCTCGCGCCTGAAAGAGAAGATCAACGCCGAGGAGCGCAAGCTGATCGCCTGGGAGAAGGCGAAGGCCTGACCGCGGAACAGGCGGGCCCGGTCACGGGTCACGCCTCTCTCCGCAGCACGGGCACAGCTCACGCAAGTACGTGTAGCTGTAGATTCCCGTCTCGTGGCCGTCGCCCCAGACCGGGTTGAGGGCGTAGCGGCCGACCAGGCCGATGCGCGCCAGGTCGGTGTCCTGGGCGTGCACGAAGCGCTTCTCGTTGCCGTGCCCCTGGCAGCCGGCGCATGGACACCAGCCGCGCAGGTAGGCCCACGGGTACTCGCTGACGTGCTGGTCGCTCCAGGTGATGCGCAGCACGCGCTCGTCGGGGAGACGGCGCACCTCCTCGGGATAGAGCGGGGGCGGCATGGGGCAGACTCTCAGCGATGGTCGCGGAGTTTACAAGCCGTCCCCCTGGAGGGCGCCGGGCCCTCGGCGCCGTGTTCGCGCACGCATCCGCGTCGCTGGAAGTTCCATGCGCATCTTGGATATGCCTTCGCCCCATGTCCCTCGAGCTTCGTCCGATCGAGCCGCATGAGCGCGGTGCCGTGCTCGACCTGCTCGACGGATGGTTGAGCCGCGCCTTCTTTGCGCGCTACTTCGAGCACGACCCGGCGTTTCGCGACGACCTGTGCTTCGTCGCCATCGACCACGGGCGCATGGTCAGCACGCTGCAGGTGTTCCGCAAGCTGGTGCGGGTCGACGGGCGGCTGCTGCGCGTCGGCGGGGTGGGCAACGTCTACACCGATCCGGCCTACCGCGATCGCCGCCTGGCCGGGGGGCTGCTCGAGCGCGCCATCGCGGCGATGGATCGACAGGGCTTCGATGCGTCGCTGCTCTTCGCCGTCAAGCTCGACTTCTACGCTCACTACGGCTGGCGCAGCTCACCGCGCCACCTGACCTTCATCGAGCCAGGCGGGGGCGGGGCGCGAACGGCGGTCGAGTCGTTCGACGCCGGGCGCGATCTGGCGGCCGTCGCCGCGGTCTATGCCGCCTACAGCAGCGGTGTGGCGGGCGCCACCGAGCGCGATGGCGCCTATTGGCGCGGTCAGTTGGGCTACGCCGGCAACCCCGACGAGCGCTTCGTCGTCGCGCGCCGCGGCGGCGCCATCATCGCCTATGCG
>JBOHWA010001184.1:0-1765 GCA_050735855.1 Binatia bacterium | reverse complement strand
GCGCGACAGCGGGGGCCGCCAGGCCACCAGCGTCGCGACCAGCACGACCAGCCCGAGCCCGAGCAGGACACGGCGCTTCATCGCAACCTCCGCGACCGCGCCTGATCCGCGCTGCAGCGCCGGACGTCGAGTACCGGCTGCTGCACCAACCAACAGCGCGAGGTCGAGGGTCCCTTCCCCCGCAAGGGGGGAAGGGACCTTGGGATCGGCGTCCGACACGGCTCCACCCGCCGCCCGATGGCGGAGATGGTGGACGGCATGGTGGTGCATCATCTTAGAATTCGCCTTGACGCGCCGCGCAGTAGGTCGGCCGCTCGTCATTGCATGCTCAATTCGATCGTCTCGGCCGCCGGCCAGCCGCCGCCCAGGGACACGTAGAGCACCACCAGGCTCGACGACACGGCCGTCTCGCTGGCCACCAGGCGGCTCTCGGACTCGAGCAGCGAGCGCTCGGCGACCAGCACGTCGAGGAACTCGATCAGGCCATTGGCGTACAGCCGGCGCGCCATCGCCGCGGCCTCGCGGTTGGCGTCGACCGCCTCGGTGAGCTCGCGGCGCCGCACCTGTTCCTGGGCGTAGCGCACCAGCGCGTTCTCGACCTGCTCGAGGGCGTCGAGCACCGTCTGCTCGTAGCGCGCCAGCGCCGCCGCGGAGCGCGCGTCCTGCGCTTCGATGTTGGAGATGATGCGCCCGCCGGCGAAGATCGGCCAGACGACGTTCGGACCGATGGCGGCGAAGCCGCTGGCGCCCTTGAGCAGGTCCTTGACCTCCTCGCTGCGCAGGCCGACCGAGCCGGTCAGGGTGAAGCGCGGGTACAGGTCGGCGATCGCCTCACCGACGCGCGCCGTCGCCGCGGCGAGCTCGCGCTCGGCGCGGCCGAGGTCGGGCCGGCGGCGCAGCAGCTCGGCGGGCACGCCGACCACCACCTCGACCGGGGCGGAGGGGATCGGCGCGTCGGTCCGCAACTCGCCGGCCAGCGCCGACGGCGATTCGCCGAGCAACACGCCGAGGCGGTGGACGCTCGCTTGCTGCGCGAACTGCAGCGGCGGCAGCTCGGCGGCGGTGGTGGCGACCAGGGCGCGGGCGCGCTCGACGTCGAGGTCGCTGGCCAGGCCGGCGTCGCGCTGCGCCACGGTGAGCTCGCGCGTCGCCTGCTGCGCCGCCAGGTTCTGCCGCACGGTGTCGATCTGCGCCTCGAAGCCGCGCAGCTCGACGTAGGTCGCGGCGACGGCGCCGACGACGAAGAGCAGCACGGCGCGCCGCTGCTCGATGCTCACCTGCACGTCGGCATCGGCCGCCTCCACCGAGCGCCGGATGCCGCCGAAGACGTCGACCTCCCAGATGCTGTCGAGGGCGCCGAAGAACAGCTGCGGATAGTTGCCGCTGGTCACCAGCCCGCCGGCCGCGGCGTCGAGCGTCGGCCACAGATCGGCGGCCGCCACACCGCGCAGGGCGCGCGCCTCGGTGACGCGCGCTTCGGCTTCGGCCAGGTTGCGGTTGTTGCGCACCGCGCGGCCGACCAGCGCGGTCAGCTCGGCGTCGTCGAAGCGCGTCCACCATTCGGCCAGCTCCTGACTCGGGTCCGCCCGCGCCGCGGTCGGCGCCTCGCTCCAGGTCTCCGGCAGCGGCACCACCGGCGGCCGATAGTCGGGGCCGACAGTACAACCGGCGAGCGCGAGCAGGAGCAGCGCGCACGTCGCCCACTGCCTGCTCGGGATCAGCCCGGCGCCGAGGGACCGGCGCCCGCCAATCGCCGCTCTGGCGG
>JBOHWA010001183.1:0-1506 GCA_050735855.1 Binatia bacterium | reverse complement strand
CTGGCCTTCGTGCTAGTCGCCTCGTGGGAACGCTTCGAGCACGCCCGCGCCACCACCGAGGCGGAGGCCAACGCGCTCGGCGACCTGTACCGCCAGGCCGGCGAGCTCGTCGATGCCGAGCGCGCCGTCCTGCAGGGCGATATCACCGCCTACCTGGTCAGCATCGTCGACCTCGAATGGCCGGCGATGCAGCGCAACGCACTGAGCCCGCGCAGCCAGGAGCTCTACGTCACCATCTGGCACCTCGTCCTCACCCAGACGACCGACACCGACAAGCGGGTGGCGCTCTTTCAGGCCATGGTGCAGACGCTCGACGACTTCTCCGACGCGCGCCGCGACCGGCTCCTGTACATGCACAACGGGCTGCCACCGGTGATCTGGTACTTCCTCCTGGTCTTCGGCAGCATCACCGTCGCCTTCACCTACTTCTTCGGCATGCCGCGCGCGCTGCCGCAGGCGATCATCACCACCGTGCTGGCCGGCACCATCGCCTGCACGCTGTTCATCATCTTCCAGATGCAGACGCCGTTCACCGGGGTGGTGCGCGTCCCCGACCGCGCCTTCCGCGTCGTCCTCGCCTTCATACAGCCGGCGGCCTGAGCCCCGACCGCGGCGCCGGCGGCTCCCATCTCCGCGACGATGGCGGAGATCGCGTGGGGAATGGCATTGTCGGCGGCGCTCGGCGTTGGGAGGATGCGCCCATGAGCGCAACCCATTTCGGCTTCGGAACCCTGGCGTGGGCGCAGGCGAGCGGCGGCGAGCTGTCGCTGCGCGAGCACGTGCGCGAGATCGCCAAGGGCACGCTGGTCATCCTGCGCACCGCGCCGGCACAGGTGCGGCAGCGCCTCGGCCTGCGCAACCCGCGCGCCTTCGACTACGACCTCGACCGGCTTCCCGTTCCGGATTCGAGCATCGCCAAGCAGGCCGAGGCGCTGTGCCGCGACGCGTCCTCGCCGATGCTGGTCAACCACTGCTGGCGCACCTACGCCTGGGGCATGATCCTCGCCGCGCACGACGGGCTGCGCCCCGATCCGGAGCTCTTCTATGTCGCGTCGATGCTGCACGACCTGGCGCTCACCGATCAGTTTCGCGCCTACGCCCCGATGCCCTGCTTCGGCGCCCGCGCGGCGCTCCTGGCGAGCGACTGGGCCCGGCAGCGCGGCTGGTCGGAGACCCGCAGCGCCACCCTGGCCGACGCGATCTGCCTGCACCTCAACGTCGCCGTCTCATGCGAGCACGGCGCGGAGGCGCACCTCCTGCAGGCCGGCGCCGGGCTCGACGTCATCGGCCTGCGCCACTGGCAGCTCACCCCGCAGACCGTCGCCGCCGTGCTCGATCGCTATCCGCGGCACAACATGAAGCAGGGCGCCTCTCCCCTCTTCGACGCCGAGGCCCATCACCACACCCGCGCCCAGCTGCTGAACCGCTGGCTCATGTTCGGCCCGCTGGTGCGCCACTCCCAGTTCGACGAGTGAGGGTCGCAAACGTCCAGCGGCGGTGCCCTGA
>JBOHWA010001182.1:0-5611 GCA_050735855.1 Binatia bacterium | reverse complement strand
GCGCCGAGCCGGGCGCCGGCGAGACCACTGCGCAGCCGTCGTCCTCCACCGGCCGCCGCGGAGTGCGGGTGGCGGGCGGTGCCGACGTGGGCGTCGGGCTCAGCGTCGGTGACGGCGTCAGCGACGTCGGTGCGGTTGGCGTCCTCGACGGCGTCGGGGTGGGCGACAGCGGCCGGCGCAAGCAGCCGCCGGGCACGTCGCCGATCGCGACGCCGCGCGGGGTGCTGCCGACTGCGACCGTGTCGGCGAGGCGGCGATCGATGCCGTCGATGATGCTGACCGAGTCGTCGGCGGCATTGGCGACGTAGATCCAGCGGCCGTCGGGCGAGACCGCGACGGCCGCGGGGTCGGCCCCGACCACGACGCTGGTCAGTACCGCGGCGCGGACGAGGTCGACGACGGCGAGGGTGCCGTCGCCGCGGGCGACGTACGCCAGGGCGTCGTCCGGGCTGAGCGCCAGGGCGCCCGGCTGTGGGCCGACGGCGATGCGGTCGAGCAGCGCCAGATCGGCGGCGTCGAGCACCAGCAGCATGCCGGCGCTGTGGTCGGTGAGGTAGAGGTGCGTCCCGTCGCCGCTGACGGCGACAGCCGCCGGCCGGCCGTCGATCTGCAGGGCGTCGAGCTCGGCGAGCGGTGCGGTGCTGAAGCGCGTCAGGCGGTGCGCCGCCGGGCTGACGACATACGCGTGGCGGCCATCGGGGGCTACGGCGATCGCCTCCGGGGCGGCCGGGGCGTCGACCGATTCGACGGCGACGGGCGAGGTGTCGAGGTCGCCGGCGGCGATCGTGTCATCCCCGGCGTTGGCGATGTAGGCGCGCGTGCCATCGCTGCTGACGGCGACGCTGCGCGGCGCGCCGCCGACGGCGATGGCGCCGGTCATCGCGAGGGTATCGGTGGCGAGCACGTCGAGACGGTCGGCCGCCGCCGCCGCGACATAGGCGGTGCGGCCGTCGGGGGCCAGCGCCACGGCCATCGGCGCGGCGTCGACGGCGATGGTGTGCTGCACACGCCGCGACGTGGTCTCGATCACCGACACGCTGTCGGAGCCGGCGTTGGCGACGAAGGCGCAGAAATCGGGTTGCACGATCGGCGTCAACGGCACGTCGGGTGTCGCACTCGAGGTCGGCGAGGCGGACGGCGTCGGTGGCGCACCATCGGTCGGCGTCGGCGTGGCGGTGTCGGGCGGCGTCGCGGTGGCCGAGTGGGTCGGCGTCGCCGAGGGCACGGTCGTCGGCGCGCTGGACGGCGTCGGTGTGGTGGTCGCCGTGGCCGCGGGCAGCGGCGTGTCGGTCGATGTGGCCGGCGCGCTAGCGGTCGCTGACGCCGTGGCCGTCGCCGACGACGCGGCGGTCTGCGTGGAGGTGGCCGCCGCCGTCGCGGTCGGGAGGTCGGTCGCAGTGTGCGTCGCCGTCGGGCTCGGAACGGCCGTCGCGGTGGGGGTCGGCGTCAAGCTGTCGAGCGCGGTGGCGCTGGCGGTCGGCGTGGCGGAGCTGGTTGCCGCCGGCGTCGCAGTGAACGTCGGCGATGCGGAAGGCGTGTCGGCGGCGGTCGGCGTGGCGGTCGGTGAGGCCGTCGGCGTCTCGGTTGCGGTGCCAGTCGGGGTGGTACTCACCGTCGCGATGGGCGTGTCGGTCGGCGTTGCCGTGTCGGTTGGGGTCGCGGTCGGCGTGTCCGTCACCGTGTTGGTCGGCGTCGCCGTCGCGGTGTGGGTGTGAGTCGGCGTCGCGGTCTCGGTCGCGGTCGAGGTCTCGGCCGGGGTCGGCGTCGGGGTGTGGGTCGGCGTGTCCGTCGCCGTGGCCGTGTATGTGGGGGTGTCCGTCGGCGTTGGCGTCGGAGTGCTCGTCGACGTCGAGGTCGGCGTACTCGTGGGCGTCGGAGTAGGTGTTGCGGTCGGCGTGTCCGTGGGCGTTGCGGTTGGCGTGTCGGCTGGAGTGGCCGTCGCCGTCGGAGTCTCGGTTGGGGTCGCGGTCGGTGTCGCCGTCGCCGTCGGTGTTTGGGTCGGGGTGTGAGTCGGCGTCTGGGTTGGCGTTTCGGTCCGGGTGCTGGTCGGGGTGTCGGTTGGCGTCGCCGTCGCCGTCGGCGTCTGGGTCGGCGTTTCGGTCGGGGTGCTGGTCGGGGTGTCGGTCGGCGTCGCCGTCGCCGTCGGCGTCTGGGTCGGCGTCTCGGTCGGGGTGCTGGTCGGGGTGTCGGTCGCCGTCGCCGTCGCCGTCGGCGTCTGGGTTGGCGTTTCGGTCGGGGTGCTGGTTGGGGTGTCGGTTGGCGTCGCCGTTGCCGTCGGCGTCTGGGTTGGCGTTTCGGTCGGCGTGTCGGTCGCCGTCGCCGTCGGCGTCTGGGTCGGCGTTTCCGTTGGAGTGCTCGTCGGGGTGCTGGTGGCCGTCGCCGTATTGGTCGGGGTGGCGGTCGGGGTGCTGGTCGGCGTGGCGGTGTTCGTCGGCGTGCTGGTCGGCGTCGACGTCGGGGTGGGGGTCGGCGGTGCGGCGAGCTCGACGGCCGCGCGGATGCTGCCACCGGTGCCGCCCTGGGCGGTGCCGCGCAGGAAGACCCACTCGCCGGCGTTGACGGTCAGAGAGCTGGCGCTCGCGCAGGTGCCTGCGGCGAGGGTGCAGGTGATGCTGCTGGTGCAGGCCGTCGGCGGGGCGCTCGGCGCGATGCAGGCGGAGAACAGCGAGGTGTCGGTCGCGACGGTGCTCTGCACGCGGAGGTTGCGCAACGTGCCGGCGGTCGGCGAGCGGAAGGCGTTGCTGCCGTCGGTGGTCGCGGTGCTCCATTGGGCGGTACCCCAATGGCCGTCGCGGATCGCGGTGGTGAAGCGGGCGGCGCCGGCGAGGATGACCGAGCCGCTGCCGTCGAGCTCGATGGCGATGACGCGCGTCGCGCTCACCGACCCGCCGCTGATGCGGTTGATGCGCAGCGCCAGGCGGTCGCCGGCGGCGATGCTGCAGTTGGTCGTGCAGGCCGCGCTGGTGACGCCGGTGGTGCCGGCGGCGGCGTTGGTGTCGACCGACAGGACGTCGGTGGCGGTGGTCACGTTGCGCAGCGTGAAGCGGTCGACGTTGGTGCCGGCCAGGGCCACCGAATAGCGCACGCTGAAGCGGGTGAGGGTGGCGGCGGCGGGCGCGACGTAGGCGGCGGAAACGTCGGTGGTCTGGTTGCACTGCAGGCCGGTCGGCGTGCTCGGCCCGCACCACCGCCCGTCAGCCGGATTGGCGGCGGTGGTCGAGCCGAAGGCGATGATGCTGTCGTGCGGCGTGTTGTCCTGGTTGCGGATGCGGATCGAGGCGTTGCAGCGGGTGGCGACGTTGCCGGCCGAGACGCGCACCGACAACTGATCCCCCGCCGCGTAGTCGACGGTGTTGCTGGTGTCGCTGCAGACGTTGGTGGTCGCCCCGCGCGTGCAGGTCAGGGCGCTGGTCGCGCCGTTGCGCCACAGGGTGAAGCTCTGCGTCCCGCTGGTGTTGGGCGCGACGCACCAGATCATCAGATCGGAGGCGCGGCCGGCGCTCGGGGCGCGCAGATCGACGGTGGTGTTGGTGGTCGTCGCCGCCCAGCCGAGGAAGCGCACCGCGTTGGTCACCGTGCCGGTGAAGTACAGGCTGCCGTTCTCCTGCGCGTGGGCCTGCCGGGTCCCCCACAGCAGCGCAGACACCAGGAGCGCGGCGGCGGTGCGCGTGGCCAGGCGAATCGCATGGCGGATGACCGTTGCGCTGCCGGTGATGCGGCGCTGCGCCACGGAATCTCCAGTCGGGAACAGGTGGGGAGTGGGGAAGGCGCAGGGCATCGACGGACCGCCGCACGTGCTTTCAGCAGGTCCTGTGCCAGGGCATCCGCCTATCGAGATGACGAGGCGACAGCCGCTGCACAGCCGATGCAGCGTCACACGCCGCGTCGGCCGTCAGTCTGAAAACAAGCTAGACAAACTTCGATGCGGGCAAACGATAAGTTGGGGCGGTGCAGGGCGCAGCTCGATCACCGGGGCGCGCCGGGCGGTGATGCCGAACGTAACGAGCGGCGCTGTGCGCTGGCGCTTCACAGCTCGGCGGAGCGCTGGAAGGCTGGGCGGGCCTGCAGGCGGGCGAGGTAGGGCGGCAGGTTGGCGTGGCGCGCGTCGAGTGCGCCGAGCATCTGCGCGGCCGCGATCGTGAAGCCCATCATGATGTCGGCGGCGGAGAACTCGTCGCCGAGCAGATAGGGACGCTGCGCGAGGGCGCGATCGACGAAGCCGAACGCATCGAAGGCGCGCTCGCGGGCGCCCGCGATGGCGGCCGGCACGGCGTCGGCATCGCCCTTGTACAGCGTGTGCCAGACGATGACGCCGATCGGCGCGAACGCCGTCGCCTCGGCGAAGTGCATCCACTGCAGAAACTCGCCGCGCCGCGGCGAGCCGATCGGCGGCGCCAGCCGCCCCTCGCCATAGCGCTCGAGGATGTACTCGAGGATGGCGCCCGACTCGCAGATGGTCACCTCGCCGTCCTCGATCACCGGCAGCTTGCCGAGCGGCGTCTGCTGCTGGAAGGTGCGCGTCGGGATCTGGAACGGCACGCGCCGCAGCTCGTGCGGCAGGCCGAGCTCCTCGAGCAGCCAGCGGACGCGGATGGCGCGGGTGCGCGGGGCGAAATAGAGCGTGATCATGCTTCCTCCTCCTCGTGCGGCGCACGGCTCCAACGGGATGCCACGAGAATCAGCCGGGGATATGCACCAGCTCGAGCTTGATGCCGTCCGGATCGGCGAAGAAGACCGCGTAGTAGCCGGGGACGTACTGCGGGTATTCGCGCGGCGGGTCGAGGACGGTGCCACCCCAGCCGGGGACATCGCGCGCCAGGGCGTCGACCTGGGCCCGGCTGCCGGCGCGGAAGGCGATCTCGCAGAGGCCGACGCGGTCCTTGTCGAAGCGATCGGCGGCGAAGCGCCGGTCGCCCTGCTTGATCCAGAAGCTGCCGGCGGGGCTGAGAAAGCCGAGGCTCAGGCCGTCGCTGGCAAAGTCCCAGGTGCCGGCATAGCCGAGGCGCGGCATCAACGCGGTGTAGAACGGCCGCGAGCGGGCGACGTCGGTGACCGTGATGAAGACGTGGTGGATCCCGCCCGGCGCCGGCTCTGCCGGCGCGGTCGGCGGGCAGCCGCAGCCCTGCGGGGTGTCATCGCTCATGGGCCTCCAATCGTGGCGTCGCGGGTCACATGCGGCGCGCCACGGCGGAGTGTGTGCACCGGGGGCGCGGACAATCAAACGTCGACGGCGCCGAGAGCGAGGCGACGCCGTGAACGCGGCCGCCACCCAGACGGCCTGCTGCAGGTCGGCGAGGTGGCGTCGTACGAGCTCGATAAGCACCGGCCGGGCGCTGACCCTCATGGTGTTCGTCAACGCCCTACGACCGTACGTCAACCCAAACACGCGCTTCTGGCGGGCGGGGGAGGGGAGCCGCCTGCAGACGCGCCTTGCTCATCTCGTGCAGGGTGAAGCGGGCCGGCGCCGCCGCGGCGCAGCGGCGGCGAGCGCGGCGAGCAGCGCACCGGCGTCGGCCACGTCGCCGGTGTCGTGCCCCTCCGCCAAGCTGTCGGCCAGCGGCGCCAGCGTGGTGCGGGCCGCGGCCGCCTGGCCGTGCGCGTGTTGCCAGGC
>JBOHWA010001181.1:0-4575 GCA_050735855.1 Binatia bacterium | reverse complement strand
GTCGCGAACACGGCGCCGAGGGACCGGCGCCCTCCAGCTCGGAGGAGGTCGTCAGTTGCGCGCCGGGACCGGGGTGGTCTCGACGACGCGGCGCAGGATCTGGTCGGCGGTGATGTTGTTGGCCTCGGCCTCGTAGGTGAGGCCGACGCGATGGCGGACGGCGTCGTAGAACAGCTCCTGCACGTGCGCGGGGGTGGCGAAGTCCTGGCCGCGCACGAAGGCGAGCGCGCGCGCCGACTGCACCAGCGCCAGCGTCGCGCGCGGCGAGGCGCCGAAGCTGAGCGGCGCCGGGCCGCCGTTGAGCGCCGGGCCGCGGCCGGCCGCCAGCTCGCGCGTGGCGCGCACCAGCGACAGCACGTAGCGCTGCAGCTCGTCGCTGACATACACGCTGTCGACGCCGGCGCGCAGGGCGAGCAGCTCGGCCGCCGAGGATACCGGCTGCAACGACGGCTGCTGGGTGAGCTGTCCCCAGCGCTGCAGCATGGCCTGCTCCTCGTGCTCGGCCGGATAGTCGACCAGCACCTTGAAGAGGAAGCGATCGGTCTGCGCCTCGGGCAGCGGATAGGTGCCTTCCTGCTCGACCGGGTTCTGCGTCGCCATGACCAGGAACGGCCGCGGCAGCTGATGCGAGTGGCCACCGATGGTGACCTGGCGCTCCTGCATCGCCTCGAGCAGACCGCTCTGCACCTTGGCCGGCGCGCGGTTGATCTCGTCGGCCAGCACCAGGTTGGCGAAGATCGGACCGAGATGGGTGGTGAACTCGCCGCGCTGCGGCTGGAAGATCATCGTGCCGATGATGTCGCTGGGCAGCAGATCGGGGGTGAACTGCACGCGCTCGAACTGCAGGCCCATCGCCGTGCCCAGGCTGCGCACGAGCAGCGTCTTGGCCAGACCCGGCATGCCCTCGAGCAGGACATGGCCGTCGGCGAGCAGCGCCACCAAGATCCGCTCGATGGCGGCGTCCTGACCGACCACCGCCTTCTGCACCTCGCGCCCGACGCGCGCGGCCCACGCCACGCCATGCTGGGGGGTGACATCGAGCGACCCGCCGCGCGGCTGTACCGCCTCGACGCCGTATTCCCTACCGTTGTGAAGAGCACCGTCCATTCGACTCGCTGACCTCCGTTTCGGATTGCGAGATCGAGAGAAGGCAACGGCTGTGCCACGCTCGGTCCGGGTCCCGGCGCATCGAGTAAAGCGCCGGGGGGACGGGAGCGGCTGAGATCGACCGGCTCAAGGGAACCAGCTGGTCGATATGAACCGGTGTGGCTTGGTTCGGGACCGCCTTTTTCAACGCAGAGGCCGCAGAGGGTCGCAGAGGTGCGGCCCAACCCTCTGCGATCCTCTGCGGACTCTGCGTTGAAACGAAACGCGCGCGAGCGCTCAGCGCTCCTCGAGCTCACGAAGGCGCTGCTCGAGGTCCTCGACCTTCTTCTTGAGCTGATCCACTTCGCCGGGCGCGGGCGAGGCGCTGGGCGGCGCCGGCGGTGGCGTCGAGGTCGCGTCGGGAACCGGCGTGCCGGTGGGCGCCGGCGATTCGGTCGCCATCGCCGGCGCCGGCGTCAGCGCGTCGAGCATGATGATGGCGCTCGGGTCCTTCACCATGATCTCGATGGCGCCCTTGTACTGCCGCACCCGGCCGGTGGCGACGATCGGGTGGCCGACGTAGCTCGGCCAGTCGACCGTCCAGCCCTTGACCAGCGTGACGTAGGCATCGCGCCGCTGGCTGTCGAAGTAGAGCTCCACCACCGCGCCGGTGTCCTGGCTGGCCACCACCGTGCCGCTGACCGCGCACAGCCAGCCCTCGCAGCGCGCCGGCGCCTCCGCCCACGGCACCGGCTCCTCATCGCGAAACGAACAGGCGGCGAGCAACGACAAGGCGGCGAGCACGGCAAGGCGGCGCGACATGCCGGGCTTCATACCCAACCGAGCGCGCGCAAGCCACGTCGCCGCCGGCGCTGGGCCCCGCCCAAATCGAGCCACCAAGCGTTGACACCCGATCGTATACGCACGTATACATTCGCTCACATGAGCAACGGAGCCGAGAAGAAGGAACGCGTCATCCACACCCGCGTACCCGAATCGCTCGACGACGAGATCAAGAAGAAGGCCGGCAACCTCGGTCTCTCGGTCTCCAACCTGGTGCGCAACATCCTGCAGAACACCTTCGGTCTGGTCGAGGATATCGTCAGCGACAGCGCCGAGGTCGCCCGCTCGGCGCGCGGCGCCGCCGACGGGCTCGACGCCGCCCTCGCGCGACCGCGCGCCGGCGGCCGCGTGCTCGGCTGGCAGTTGGCGCTGCTCAATGTCAACGCCGTCTGCGAGGCCTGCAACGCCCTCCTGCCGAAGGGCACCCAGGCCGGCATCGGCATCACCGACGGCAGCGGGCCGAAGCCGTTCCGCTGCGAGCCCTGCGTGAAGGAGATCCGTGATGCGCGCGATCGGACCGCGAACGAGTGAGCGCTATGCCGCGCCGGCCGACGGCGGCTTCGGCGCCTTCGGCAGCGGCGTCCTCGATGCCGCCACCGCCTCGGCGCGTCTGGTCGCCACCGCCCTGGCGCATGTCGAGCAGCTGCTCGACGACGTCACCGCCGATTCGCGCCGCGTTGCGCGCGATGCGACCGATCTGTGGTCGGCCGCCTCTGCCGGCGCCAATGCCATCGCCGACGGCGTGCGCGCCGTCCCGCGCTTCGCCCGCCTCGCCAGCGAGCTGCTCTCGATCGTCGCCGCCTACCGCTGGCAGCTGACCGTCGCCGCGGCGCGCGCCGAGTTCGGCGCCGGCGGCGACGGTGCGGCCCTCGCCGCGCTGCACCAGCGCAGCGCCGAGCGCCTCTATCGTCTGTGCATCGAGCTGCGCGGCGGCGTCCTCAAGCTCGGCCAGTTCGCCTCGAGCCGCATGGACCTGCTGCCCGATGCCTACGTCGCCGCCCTCTCGCGCCTGCAGGACCGCGTCCCCGCGCTGCCCTACGAGCCGATCGCGAAACGCATCGCCGAAGAGCTCGGCGCGCCGCCGGAAGATCTCTTCGAATGGTTCGGCGTCGAACCCATTGCAGCGGCGTCGCTGGCGCAGGTGCATCGGGCAGTGTTGGCAGACGAGGGGAGCGATGGACCGTTGTCCGCCCACCCCGCTCCCACCATCGTTACCGCCACGTCGAGGGTCCCTTCCCCCCTTGCGGGGGAAGGACAGGATGGGGGGATCTGTGGGGGACGGCAAGCGTTTGAGCTCGAGCAACCCCCCATCCTGTCCTTCCCCCGCAAGGGGGGAAGGGACCTTGGGATCGGCAGCCGGGAATCGATGCACGTTCGAGCTGGCCGCGACGCCGATCAGCCGTCCTTAGGCCGTGCCGTCGCGGTGAAGGTGCAGGTGCCCGGCATCGAGCAGGTCGTCGCCACCGACCTCAGCGCGCTGGCGCTGCTGGTGCCGACGCTGCGCGATCTGCTGCCGCTGGCCGACATCGACACGGTGGCCGCGGCGCTCGATCGCGCGCTGCGCGCCGAGCTCGACTACGGTGCGGAGGCGGAGCACGCGCGCACCTTCGCGGCCTGTTTCGCCGGCGATGACGACGTCATCGTCCCGGGCGTTCATGCCGAGCGCTCCTCGGCGCGCGTGCTGACGCTCGACTACATCGAGGGCGAGCGCCTGGTCGACTACCTCGACGCCTGCGAGCGGCGCGGCGCGGCCGGCGCCACCGACCGCGATCGCCTGTTCGCCATCCTGGTGCGCTGCTTCTGCGCCCAGGTGCTCGAGCACGGCCTGCTGCACGCCGATCCGCATCCGGGCAACTTCCTGGTCGTCGACGGCGGCGACGGTCCGCGCCTGGCGCTGCTCGATTTCGGCTGCGTGCAGCGCTACCCGGCCGACCGGCGGCGCGCCTACGCCGAGCTGGCGCTGGTCATCCTGGCCGGCGACCCCGTCCAACTGGCGGGGCTGTTCGACCGCATGGGCTTCCGCAGCCGCAGCGGCGCCAGCGACGGCCTGCAGGCCTTCGCCGAGCTGATCATGGCCGCCTTCCGCGCCGACCACGCCGACGGCTTGCAGGATCTCGATCCGCAACCCGTGATCGAGCGCATCCTGCATCTGACGCGCGACAACCCGATCGTCGCCATCCCGGACGACTTCGTCCTGCTCGGCCGCGTTTTCGCCGTGCTCGGCGGCCTGGTCATGCGCTACCGCCCGCGCCTCAACCTGTTCCAGGTCATCATGCCGCACCTGCTGAGGGCGACCACCGCGCCGCCATCGTAGCCCCGCTGGAGGGCGCCGGGCCCTCGGCGCCGGGGGGGGGCGGTGTGGTGTCGTCTGCCCTGGACCGGCGGCGCCCGGATCCATGAGGCCCCCCTTTCCGCGCCTCAACCTGTTCCAGGTCATCATGTCGCACCTGCTGAGGGCGACCACCGCGCTGCCATCGTAGCCCCGCTGGAGGGCGCCGGGCCCTCGGCGCCGGGGGGGGGCGGTGGTTCGGGCAGATCCGGGCCTGTTGGAACGCGTATTGGCCAACCTTGTCGACAATGCACTGCGATACTCACAGGCAGACGTGCGCGTCAGCTACGAGGAGGTGGAGGACCGCACACTGGTGA
>JBOHWA010001180.1:0-6491 GCA_050735855.1 Binatia bacterium | reverse complement strand
CGCCCCAGCCGAGCACGCCGAGGCCGTTGATCATCGTGGTGTGCGAGTCGGTGCCGACACAGGTGTCGGGGTAGACCAGGCGCGTTCCGCCCTCGTCGGCGGAGAAGACCACCTGCGCCAGGTACTCGAGGTTGACCTGATGGCAGATGCCGGTCTCCGGCGGCACGACGCGGAAGTTCTCCAGGCTCTGCTGGCCCCAGCGCAGGAAGATGTAGCGCTCGCGGTTGCGCTCGTACTCGAGCTCGGCGTTGGCGGCGTAGGCGCCGGTCGAGCCGGCGCGATCGACCTGCACCGAGTGGTCGATGACCAGGTCGGCGGGGATCTGCGGGTTGATGCGGCGCGCATCGCCGCCCAGCCGCCGCATCGCGTCGCGCATCGCCGCCAGGTCGACCACCGCCGGCACGCCGGTGAAGTCCTGCAGCAGGACGCGCGCCGGCATGTACGGCACCTCGTCGGCCTTCACCGCCGTGGCGTTCCAGGCCGCCAGCGCGCGCACGTCGCTGTCGCGCACCAGCCGGCCGTCCTCGTTGCGCAGCAGGTTCTCGAGCAGGATGCGGATGCTGAAGGGCAGCTGCTCGAGCCCGGCACCGGCGGACTTGGCCAGCGCCGGCAGGGAGAAGTAGTCGACCGTCGCTCCGCCGACCGTCAGGCGCGCGCGCGCCGCGAAACTGTTCTTGCGTTGCCGTGCCATCGCCGTTCGCTACTCCTCTGATCCCCTCTGGTCCCCCAACTCGTTCAACGCGCCGCGACGTTACCGCGCTGCTGATGCCACAACAACCCACGGTAGATGTACTGCACGCCCGACGCCGCGGTGACCGCCCCGGTCACCGCCTGGATCAGCACGTTGAAGTGCTCCAGCGGCAGCAGCGGTCGCGCCAGGTGCATGAGCGCGAAGCCGACGGCAAACAGCTGAAAGAACGTGCTGAGCTTGCCCAGGCGGCTCGGCGCCACCTCCATCCATTCGTGGTCGACCATGAACACCGCGCCGTAGCCCAGCACGACGATGACGTCGCGCACCACCACCAGCACCACCAGCCAGCTGGCGATGCCGCCGCTGAAGCCGAGCACGATGAACGAGCTCAACAGCAGCAGCTTGTCGGCCATCGGGTCGAGCACCGCGCCGAGGTTCGAGCGGCTGTCGGTCAGCCGCGCCACGGCGCCGTCGATGGTATCGGTCACCCCGGCGGCGAGAAACAACATGAACGCGGCGGCGTAGTTCGCATCGGCGAGGAAGATCAGAAAGATCGGAATCGCAATGATGCGCAGCAGCGTGAGGAAGTTCGGCAGGGTGAGCATCGCGTCGCCAACTAATCGTGATCTGAAGAGAACTTCCACCGCGGAGACGCGGAGTCGCGGAGAGTTTCTGCTTGTGCACCGTCCGCCCTCGATTCCTCCGCCGTCATTTCCTGGTCCGATTCCTCCTGAGGCAGGCTGCGACGCGCCACCCCGAGATCTCCGCGTCTCCGCGCCTCCGCGGTGAGTCTTCTTCTGTCTCGCTACACCGCCAGCGCCTTGCGGATGCGGCCGGCGACCTTGGGCGGGACGTAGGCGGTGATCTCGAAGGCGCCGTCCTGCAGGCTCTGCTCGGCGACCCGACCGGCCTTCTGGATGGCGGCGAGCAGATCGCCGCGGTCGACGGGGATCAACACGTGCAGCCGCTCCTGTTGCGCGGCGAGCAGCGTGCCGATCTGGCGCACGAGCTGCGGCAGGCCCTCACCGGACTGCGCCGAGACCGCGCAGGTGGCGCCGGCGACCGCCGGCCGCGCGCCGTTCGGCGGCGGCAGGTCGGCCTTGTTGAACACCGTGATGCGCGGCACCTCGTCGGCGCCGAGCTCGCCGAGGACGCCCTCGACGACGCGGATCTGCTCGGCGGCGTGCGGGTCGCTGCCGTCGACGACGTGCAGCAGCAGGTGAGCCGACTGGACCTCCTCGAGCGTGCTCTTGAACGCGTCGACGAAGCCGTGCGGCAGCTTGTGGATGAAGCCCACCGTGTCGACCAGCAGCACCTCGCCGCCGGCCGGCAGGCGCAGCAGCCGGACGGTCGGATCGAGCGTGGCGAACAGCTGATCGGCGGCCCAGACGCCGGCGCGCGTCAGCGCGTTCATCAACGTCGACTTGCCGGCATTGGTGTAGCCGACCAGCGCGATGGTCGGATACGGTACCTCGCCGCGGCTGGTGCGGTGCAGGGCGCGCGTGCGCGACACCTGGACCAGGCGCTTCTTCAGCAGCGCCAGGCGCTCGCGCACGCGCCGGCGGTCGACCTCGAGCTGCGTCTCGCCAGGACCGCGCGTCCCGACGCCGCCGCCGCGCTGGCGCGACAAGTGGCTCCAGGCGCGCGTCAGGCGCGGCAGCAGGTACTCCAACTGCGCCAGCTCGACCTGCAGCTTGCCCGCCTGCGACGTGGCGCGGCGGGCGAAGATGTCGAGGATCAGCTGCGTCCGGTCGATGATCTTGACCGCCAGCGCCTTTTCAAGATTGCGCTGCTGCGCCGGGCTGAGCTCGTCGTCGAAGATCACCAGGTTGCCACCCGATTGCTTGAGCAGCTGGCTGACTTCGGCGATCTTGCCCGAGCCGATCAACGTGCCGGGGTGGGCCCGCTTGAGCACCTGGACCATCGTGGCACCGACGTCGACACCGGCGCTCTCCGCCAAGCGGCCGAGCTCGGCCAGCGACTCGGTCGAGCCCCACAGCGCTTCACGGCCATGCTCGAGCGCGACCAGGACAGCCCGCTCGCGCGTTGGGGTGATATCGATCACGCGCTCGCACCATCCCCCGCCGGCCCGCGCCGGTCAAGGAACCTCCCACGCCCGTCAGTTTTTTGCCCCGCCACCCATTGCACCTCGCGCGCGCAGCGGAATAATCTGAAGAGCTCACGGCGGACCTGCCGGAGCCATCGCTGCTATCGTCAAGGGGGGATTCAACATGTCGTCACGTATCGTCACCGGTCTGTGCACGCTCGCACTGCTGAGCGCGGCAACCGTCGCAGCGGCGCAGCTGAACCAGGCCGATCAGGGCTGCGTCAACGCGCTCAACAAGGATGCCGCGAAGCTGGCCAAGGCGCAGGGCAAGAACAACACCGCGTGTCTGAAGAACGCCGGCAAGGGCAAGCTGCCGATTGGCCAGAGCGCGGACGAGTGCCTGCTCGCCGACGCGAAGGGCAAGGTCGCCAAGGCACAGGGAAAAGTCAGCGACGATTTCACCGGCAAGTGCGCGACGCTGCCGGCCTTCGGCGTCCCGACCGGAACGGTGGCGGCGACCATCAACGATGTGGTCGTCGACCAGTCGCTCAGCCTGCTCGCCGACATCTTCGGCGCCTCGCTGACCAACGCCGCCATCGACTGCGCCGCCGACAAGGACGGCTGCAGCTGCCAGGCGGCCGTCAGCAAGGACTACGAGAAGCTGGCCGCCACGACGCTCAAGGAATTCGTCAAGTGCAAGAAGACCGTTCTGAAAGACGGCGCGCTCAACGCCGCCGACCTTGGCACGTGCGTTCACGATGCCGGCACGACCGGGTCGATCGCCGCCGACAGCAAGGGCAAGATCGGCAAGAAGCGCACCAAGCTGGCCGACGACATCATCAAGAAGTGCGATGACGCCGGGGTCAACAACGGCATCGCCGTGCCCGGCACCTGCTTCGGCACCGGCGCCACGCTGGCCGACTGCATCGGCGCGCGGGTCGACTGCCGCATCTGCCTGACGCTCAACATCACCGACGGCCTGTCGGTCGACTGCGACAGCTTCGACGACGGCGCGCTCAACCTGAGCTGCCCGCGCAACACCTTCAACCTGCGCAGCGACGCCGAAGCGATCGACACGCCCGGCTCCCCCGGGGCCGCGGCGCCCAACGCCAAACTGGTGACCCAGTTCGGCACGACGGATGTGAGCCTCAACAACGCGCGCTTCACGCGCTTCCGCCTGTCCGATACCGCCACCCAGCCGGACGCCATCCTGATCCTCATCCCGGGCTTCGAGGGCGGCGCCAACGACTTCAAGATCCTGGCCGAGAACCTGATCCCGCGCGTCTTCGCCGCCGACGGCAGCGTGCTCGAGCTGTGGGCCTACGACCGCCGCTCAAACCAGCTCGAGGATCTCGAGGGTCTCGACATCGCCGAGGCGCAGATCGATCCGCTGCTCGCCATCGATTGGATGTTCGGCGGCGAGCTCACCCTGCCGCTCAGCCCGCAGCTCAGCCGCCGCGCCGTCTTCTACAACGCCAACGCCGAGAGCGCGTTCATCGCCAACTGGACGCCGCTGATGTTCTCGCGCGACATCGACGCCATCGTCGAGAAGGCGCGCACCCTGACCGACAACGTCTACCTCGGCGGCCATTCGGCCGGTACCGGCTTCGCCGCCCGCTACGCCGCGACCGACTTCGACCTGACCGGCGCCGGCCCGGCCGAGCCCGGCTACGCCAAGCTGCGCGGTCTGGTCCTGCTCGAGGGCGGCGGCGGCAGCACCGGCGGCACCCCGCTGGCCCCCGACACGCTCGACCGCATCGAGGCCAAGTTCGACGGCGGCCTGTTCGGCGCCGTGCGCGACAACGCCGCACGCTGCGTCGACGGCACCACCCTGTGCACCGTCGCCAACGAGGCGACCACCTGCAGCGGCCAGGTGCCGCCCAAGTGCACGCTGCCCACCGGCGCCTACGCCACCGGCCTGCTCAACCCGCGCATCCTCGCCTCGGTCGAGGCGCCGGCCCTGCAGGGCCTCACCGATCCCGACAGCGGCCGCAACATCCTCGAAGTCGATCAGGGCATGGCGGGCAACAACCCGGTGGCCAAGGTGCCCGACCTCGGCAGCCTGGTGGTGGTCGGCAACTCGACCGTCTACGGCGGCATCGGCGGCTTCATCGACGACGACGGCTTCGTCGCCGGGCTCGCCTCCTTCATCGCCACCTCGGTCGGCGCGCCCGGGCCCGTGGTCATGGGGCTCAACACGTGGCTCGACCTCGACGAAGGTCCGCTGCCGCCGGCGGTGCTGCCCAACAACGGGCCGGCGCCGACCACCCTGCCCGGCGGCATCTGGGGCCAGGAGAAGGAAGTCACCCGCTTCGACCGCATGCTGACCGTCTTCTTCAGCGGTCAGACCAACTTCACCGACTGGTACTACCCGTCGAGCGGTCTGAGCGTCACCAGCGTCACCGGCGTCTGCACCGCCCTGGTCTGCACGGCCGGCAACGTCGGCGCGGCCTGCACCACCGCCGCCCAGTGCTCGCAGAGCGTCAACCTCGACTCGACCGCCCTGTCGGTCGGCCGCGGCCGGCGCGACATCGAGAACCTCACCCAGGCGGCCAGCATCAACATCCCGGTCATCGGCTTCGGCGGCAGCAACGGCCTCACGCCGGTGCCCGGACGCTTCACCGCCTTCGCCCAGAGCATCGCGCCCTGCACCGCCGCGACCTGCAATGGCACCGCCCGAGTCGTCGACGCGGTGACGCCCAACCCGGCCTTCCCCACCTTCGGCGACGTCAACGGCGGCTTCGAGGTGCACATCAGCGAGGGCTTCTCCCACGTCGACGTGCTGACCGCCGAGGACGATCAGGACAACAACGTCCTGATCCCGCTGGCGGACTTCCTGGTACGCAACATACAAGAGCGACGACGCGGCCGCCCGGCTGTCCCCCCGGAGGGATCGGGCGGCCGCGAAATCGACCGCGGAGGATGTGACGACGATGAGCGACGAAATCCCAGCCGGCAATGGAATGCTCGATCAGATGGCGCGCCTGTCCGTGGCGCAGAAGATCTTCGAGTCGCGCTCCATCGTCATCTGCGGCGAGATCCATTCCGAGCTGGCGCGCACGGTCACCGAGCAGCTGCTCGCCCTGGCGGCCCTCTCGAACGACGACATCACGCTCTACCTGCACTCACCCGGCGGGCACGTCGAAGCCGCCGACACCATCTTCGACATGCTCGGCTTCATCGCGCCGAAGGTCATCATCGTCGGCACCGGCTGGGTGGCGAGCGCCGGCGCCCACATCTACATCGGCGTGCCGCGCGAGCAACGCTTCTGCCTGCCGAACACGCGCTTCCTGCTGCACCAGCCGGCCGGCGGCAACATCGGCCGCGCCACCGACCTGGAGATCGAGGCCGAGGAGATCCTCAAGATGCGCGCCCGGCTGAACCGCATCATCTCCGAGCAGACCGGACAGCCGATCAAGCGCGTCGAGAAGGATACGGAGCGCAATTTCTGGATGACCGCCGAAGCGGCCAAGGAGTACGGCCTGGTCGGCCGCATCATCACCACGGCCGTCGAGCTGAAGCGCTAGGCACGGTCCGATTCGCCCCTGGAGGGGGCCGCTCCGTCGGCGCGGCGTCCTCCAGGAGGAGCGGCTGCCCGCAGCCGAGATTACTTGCGGAAGAACATGTCGACGGCGATGCCGGCCATCACCACCGCGAAGCCCTTGCGCAGCAGGGGTCCAGGAATCAGGTGGGCGGTGTAGCCGCCGAGGTAGCCGCCGAAGAAGAAGCCCAGCGCCACCAGCAGCGCGACGC
>JBOHWA010001179.1:0-13617 GCA_050735855.1 Binatia bacterium | reverse complement strand
GTCCCGAGCCAGTTGAAGGTCTTGATCGCCGAGGGCACGGCGATGACCATCGTGGTGGTCATGAAGGCCATGCCGAGGGTCGGGTTCATGCCCGACTGGAACATGTGATGGCCCCAGACGATCCAGCTGAGGCCGGCGATGGAGATCATGGAGTACGCCATGGCGCGGTAGCCGAAGATCGGCTTGCGGGCGAACACCGGCAGGATCTCGGACGCCACGCCCATGGCGGGCAGGATGAGGATGTAGACCTCCGGGTGGCCGAAGAACCAGAACATGTGCTGCCAGAGGATCGGCTCGCCGCCGCCCTCGGGCAGGAAGAAGCTGGTGCCGAAACGCCGGTCGAAGAGCAGCATGGCCAGCGCCGCGGTGAGCTCCGGCAGCGCCAGCAGCAGCAGGATCGCGGTGATGAACAGCGACCAGACCACCAGCGGCATGCGGAACAGGGTCATACCGGGCGCGCGCATGTTGATGATGGTGGTGATGTAGTTGATCGAGCCGAGCAGCGACGACACGCCGAGCACGATCAGCGAGATGATCCACAGATCCTGACCCGTGCCGACGCCGGTGTACACCGCCTTGGCCGACAGCGGCGCGTAGGCCGTCCAGCCACCGGCGGCGGCGCCCCCCTCGACCAGGAAGCTCGACATCATGATCACCGCCGCCACCGCGGCGATCCAGAACGACAGCATGTTGACCACCGGGAACGCCATGTCGCGCGTCCCGATCATGAGCGGGATGAGGAAGTTGCCGAAGCACCCGACCAGCAGCGGCATGACCACGAAGAACACCATGATCGTCGCGTGCATGGTAAAGAGGGCGTTGTAGAACTCCGGCGGAATGATGCCCTCGTACATGTAGGGCTCGGGCACCCAGCCCATGAAGGGGACCGGCTGCTCGGGGAACGCGAGCTGCCAGCGGACCATCAGGGCGAAGATCCCGCCGAAGATCATCATGAAGAGCGCGTACAGCAGGAACTGTTTGCCGATCATCTTGTGATCGAGCGAGAAGACGTAGGTGCTGACGAACCCGCCGTGATGCTCGGCGTGCGCATCGTGCGCGACTGGCGTGGCGGCTGGGTGACTCATGTCGGTTCTCCCCTCATCGATCCGTGCGTCACTGCCCGGCGGCGGCGCCGCCACCACCAGCGTCCGGCCATTGCGTCTGCACCCACTTGGCGTAGTCCTCGGCCGAATGCACCGTCAGGTGGCCGAGCATGCCGGAGTGCCCGAAGCCGCACAGCTCGGCGCAGGGAATCTCGTAGCGTCCGGGCTTGGTCGCCTCGAACCACCCCATAATGTCGCGCCCCGGCAGCATATCCTGCTTGAAGCGCAGCACCGGGATAAAGAAACTGTGGATGACGTCGTTCGATTGCAGCGTCAGCTGCACGACCTCGTCGACCGGCACGTTGAGGTCGTTCTCCAGCGTCTTGTCGTCCCCCGTGCCGAACTGTCCATCGGGCCCCGGGTAGGTGATGTCCCAGTTGAACTGTTTGGCGCGCACCTGCACGTGCACCTTGCTCGGCGGCAGCGTCTGCTTGATCTCGTGCCACAGCGAGCGACTCATCAGCGCGATGACGATCAGGATCAGCGACGGCGCGATCGTCCAGGCGATCTCCAGGGTGTTGTTGCCGTGCGTGTACGTAGCCCGGCGGCCCGGCTGCGCACGGTACTTGAACAGGAAGAAGAGCAGCGCCGCCTGGACGAGCACGAAGGTGATCGAGGTGATCCAGAAGATGAGGTAGAAGAGCGAGTCGATCTGCTCCCCATACGTCGAGATGTTCTCCGGCAGCCACGGCAACATGCGTGCTCTCCCCTCGTCAGCAATCCCCGCGTGCGACGCGGCGACTCACTTGCCGGCCAGCTCCGCGTTGACGGTGGCGCTGCCTCCCGCCGGTACGGTGACCTTCTGTTTCGTTTCGCCGAGCTTCTCCTGCCAGATGGTGACCTCGTAGTCGCCCGGCGGGATGTCGGTGATCTTGAAGTTGCCCTTGTCGTCGGTGATCGCGACGTAGGGATTGTCCTCGACGATCAGCCAGCCCTGCATCCAGCCGTGCACGTCGCAGGCGAGCTTGATGCGCTCGGGCTGCGCGAACTTCTCGTTGATGGTCTTCTTGAACTTCGGCTGGGCGCGGTTGACAGCGGCGTTCTTTTTCTCCTGCGGGTAGGTGTGGATGTTGTGCAGGATGCCGTCGGAGTTGATGATCTCGACCTCGCCGCCGGCCGGCACCACGGTGATGTGCGGCATGTACTCACAGCCCTTCTGATCGAGTTGGCTCTTGGCCTCTGGGAACGGCTTGCCTTTCGCGATGCCGGGGATCGAGACGACGACGTACTGGATGCCGCCGTCGGCGCCGACGACCAACTCACGCGATTCCTTGGCGCCGCCGCAGGCTTCCTTGTCCTTGTTCACTTCCAGCGTGGCGCGGGGCGGCGGCGTGCCCTTGTACCTTATCGTGCCGCTGATGGAGCCGCCGTTCGCCACCGCGCCCGCCTCGTAGGCGGCCGTCGCCGGCGCAGCCGCGCCGAGTGTCACGACCAGGCCGAGCGCCAGCCCGGCTCGGCCGGCAGCCATCATCTTCGATCCGTTGCGCGTACGATCGATCATTGGACTGTCTCCTTCTCCATCAAGACCGGCGAGCGGACCCGCCGGCAGCTCACATGCCACTGTCTCCGGCGTCCGCGGCCCGCGCTTGCTGCGCGTCGGCGGTCGGCCGACGTTGCTCGTTCGCTTTGTGCAGGGTGAGTATGTAGTCGCGCAGCGCGTCGATCTGCTTCTCGTCGCTGCCGCCCAGCACGTCCTCTGGGCCGTCCGGCGCCTCGTCGTCGAAGTTGTAGAACGACGGCATCTTCGTCCCCGGCTGCAGCGCCTGCGGGTTGCGCAGCCAGGTGACGATCCAGTTGGGATTCAGGCGGTGGCGGGCCAGCGCCAGGTCGGGCGCCCAGCCCTCCTCCGGCCCTTCGGGCTTGATGTCGCCGCGCTGATGGCAGGAGAAGCAGTTGAAATAGTCGGGGGAGGCCAGCGTGTGCCCGGCCTCGATGTAGTCCTTCGGCAGGTTGCCGTCGTTGACGTAGACGAACGGGATCTGCACCCGATCCTGGGCCAGGAAGTAGTCGACCACCGTGTTGGTCTCTTCTTCGGACAAGCCGAAGGTCGGCATGCGCACCTTGAGCCACGGACGCAGCGGGATCGGATTCTGCAGGAAGCCGAACAGCCAGTTGGGCTGCACCTTGGCGCCTTCGCCGTTCAGCACCGGCGGCGCAAAGGTCGGGGTTTCCTCGTAGAACGCGCGGATCGCGCCGCCGCGGTTTTCGATGACATGACAGCCGATGCAGTTGTAGCGCTCGACGATGCGGCGGCCGGCCACCAGGGTCCGCTCCCGCTCCATGTCCTCCGGCCGGTACTCCGCCGGTGCGTGGTGCTCGCTGCGGCTCTTGAGGAACACCAGAATCGCCTGGATGTCCTCGTCCGCGAGCCCGAACTGCGGCATCAGCTGCTCGATGCGCTCGGTCTCGTAGATGCGCGGCGACTGCACCTTGTTGAACGTCCAGTCGTACCAGGTGACGGGGATGTCGGTGCGGTTGCCGAAGAACAGCTCCTCCAGCCCCTTGTCGCCGAACACCGTCAGCTCGACGCCGATGCGCGATTCCTGCTCCATGCCGGGGATGTTGTGGCACCCGGCACAGCCGTACTTGCGCACCAGCGCCTCGCCGTCCTTGATGGTCTGCGGATCCTTCAAGGCGCCGTCGACCGGCGCGCCGTTCTTCGGCTGGCCGAGGGTCATCAGGTACGAGACCAGCGCCACCGCCTCCGGATCGCTCAGCCGCAGGCTCGGCATGCGCGCCTCGGGCGAGTAGGCGCGCGGATCCTTCAGCCAGTGGAACATCCAGCGCGCATCGGTCTTGTCGGCGATGTTGTGCAGGTTCGGCGCGATGTCCTTGTCGGCGCCCAACCGCGCCGGCGCCTCGCCCTCGACGAAGCCGTGGCAGCCACGGCAGCCGAGGCTGTCGGCCAGCGTCTTACCCTGCGCCACCAGGTCCGCGTTGGTCGGATCGACGGCGCTCGGCGCGTCGCCGTGCGCGGCCAGCCATTCATCGCCTTCCTTCTCGGTCGCGCTCATCAGGTAGGCCGCGACGGCGGTCGCCTGCTCGCGCGAGAACATGAAGTTCGGCATGCGCGTGTGTGGGCGGTACCCCTGCGGGTTCTCCACCCAATCGATCATCCAATCGGCGTTCACCTTGGCGCTGATGCGGCGCAGATATGGACCGGGCCGCGGCAGATCGCCGTACCCTTGGACCAGGTGGCAGCCAACGCAGCCCATCTGCTCGAAGAGCTGCTCGCCGCGCGCCACGGTCTCCGCGTACGGCAGGCGCAGATCGACGTGGCAGCCGACGCAGCCGGCCTGCACCATGTCGCCACGCAACAGCGGGTGCTCCCAGAACTTCACGTCGCCATGCGCCACCTTGACCGAGTTCACCGCCGCGCCCTGGCCGCCGTGGCACGGCGTGCAGCCGAACTTGTCGGTCGGATGCTTGCCGATCAGCTCGGCACGCGCCGGATGGGTGGCGAAGGGCTGCGCATCGCCGTCGAAGCCCTGCTTGTCGATGCCGCCGTGGCACGACTGGCAGCGATCGACGCGCGCCACCGGCTGGTCGTAGGCATTGCGGTCGAATTCGTTCAGCACCACCTGCTGGATCTTCGGAATCTTCGGCAGGTCGAACGGGCCGACCTTCAACACGATACCGTCCAGTCGCTGCTGCAGGCGCTCGCGTTCCTTCTCAAGCTCCTTCTTCTCCTTCTCCAGATCCTGTACCACTGAGCGCATCTCGGCCGCCTGGCTGGTGTACTGCTGCATCTGCGCCTGCGCCTGGGTGTATGCCGCCTCGATGGCCGCCTTCTCCTGTTGCAGCGCGTCGATATGCGCCTTCGCTTCGGCGGTCGACGCGCCGCTCAACAGCGCATGCTCGTAGTCGTACCAGGACTCTTCGAGCTTGCTCTTGACGATGCGCAGCGCCAGGTCCTGCTCGTCGACCTGCACTTTGGCCGTCTGCTCGGCGGACAGCGCCGCCGCCAATTGCTTCGCCGTCTCACCGTCAGCCAGGCCCTCGTGCGCCTTGGCCAGCGCCGCGGTGACCTCCTGGTACTTCGGATCCTTGGCCAGGCGCGCGTCTTCGTCGGCGATCGCCTGCTTGGCGCGTTCGATCTGGATGTCGGAGAACTCGACCTGGTATTTCTTCCAGGGTCGGCGCGAGATGTTGTCGTCCCACACCGTCCACCCGGCTCCGATGAGCAGCAGGCCGACGGCGAACAGAAAGACTGTGCTGTACGACCGCTGCTCGTCGTCGATTCGCTCTTTCCGACGCGCCATTCCCCTCACCCTTGTGGCGATGCTCGCCGCTCCAGATACCGGCCGACCGAAAAGATGCCGAATCCCAACATCATCAGATACAATTCCCGCCCCATGCTGTGCGCCTCGCTGACGCCGACGTACAGGGCGTAGCCCACGTCGGCGATGCCGAGGGCCTGAATCAACTTGGCAAGCACGAACATACGGCGTGGATCGACGCGGTGATTGGTCCCTCTCCCCTCACCAGGCCGTCAGATGTTGAGCCATGGCGTCACCCACACATACTTGATGTTGAAGGCGTGCCGCATGACCATCTTGATCACCACCGCCAGCAAATTGAGGAACAGGAACGATGTGGTGATGAAACGTGGCATCCCCCACCGCTCCATGAACGCCTGTCCCTTGAGCCGAACGATCCAGGCGTACATCGCGACCGTGCCCGCGACGAAGTACGCCACCACCAGGAACCCGCCGAACACCGACGACCAGAGATAGTCGCGAAACCCGAAGAGGTATGGGAGGTCGACGTTGGTCATCGCCTCGACCTTGTGCGCGTCCCACACCTGCCACGGCCAGAACCAGTTCCAGCCCGGTCCGCGCAGGAAGGTGCCGATGATGATCAGCGAGATCCAGAGGATGTGGAAGCCGAGATAGAAGGTGAGGATCTCGAACTTGCGTGATTCGAAGGCGTAGTAGCCGTTGCCGTGCGGATTGATGTCGATGTACGGGATGACGATCAAGCCGAGGATGATGAAGCTCGGCAGCACCACGCCGGCATGCCAGGGGTCGAAAAACACCAGCATTTCCTGCAGGCCGAGGAAGTACCACGGCGCCTTCGATGGATTCGGCGTACGGGTCGGGTTGGCGGGCTCCTCGAGCGGCGCATCGACCAGCAACGACCACACCACCAGCAGCATGGTGATGAAGATCGCGCAGAGAAACTCGCTGCGCACCAGGTGCGGCCAGGTGTGGATCTTGTCGTCGGCCGGGCCACTCGCTTTGCGCGTGGCGGCGGTGGTTGCCGCCCCGCCCGCGGGCGGCGTCATCGGGTTGACCTGCAACTCCGCCATCGCTTCAGTCCTCCGACCGGGGCTTGGCCGCCCAGAAGAGCAGCACCAGGATCAAGATGAACAGCGCCGGGAGGACCAGCACGCGACCGCCCGGAACCACCGTGGTGATCGCCAGCAGGACCAGACTGCCGATGGTATACTTGAGTTCCGGTTGCATCGCCGCCCCCTCAGCTTGGTTCAGACCGGCGGTCCAGAGAAGCCGTCGCGCCGGATGCGCCAGAAGTGCACCGCCATGAACAGGCTGGCGATCAGGGGGAAGAAGATGCAGTGCAGGATGTAGAAGCGCAGCAGAGTGTGGGGGCCGATCTCGCCGCCGCCGAACAGGAAGGCGCGCGCATCGTAGACCGGGTTGGCACCGATGTACTCCGCGAATGGCCCTTCGTAGCCGAGCAACGGCGTCGCCCGCGCCATGTTCGATCCGACGGTCACCGCCCAGATCGACAGCTGATCCCACGGCAACAGGTAGCCCGTGAAACTGAGCAGCATGGTCAGCACCAGCAGGATCACGCCCACCACCCAGTTGAACTCGCGCGGCGGCTTGTAGGACCCGGTCAGGAAGACCCGGAACATATGCAGCCAGACCGCGATGACCATGCCGTGCGCCGACCAGCGATGCATGTTGCGCATGAACATCCCAAAGGGCATGTCGAACTCGAGGTACTTCATGTCGGCGTACGCGTACTCGGCGGTCGGCCGGTAGTAGAACATGAGGTAGATGCCGGTCACCGTGGTGACCAGGAACATCAGAAAGGTGATCCCGCCCATGCACCAGGTGAAGCGCATGCGCACGGCGTGGCGACGGACCTTGGATGGGTGCAGGTGCAACCAGATGTTGCCGGACACCATCATCACGCGGTTGCGCGGCGTATCCTCGTAGCCGTGCCGGAAGATCGACTGCCAGATCTGCGACTCGGTGATCTGGCGTTTCGTTTCTTCCCATCTGCTCATGTCCGTCGCCCCCCGTGCCGCGCTGCGCTTCAGGCCTGCAGGAACGCGCCCGGGCGCTCCCAATCACCGCGCTCGAAGCGGTAGACCACGCTCATGTCGACCATGAGCTGTCCATCTTCGGTGAGCGCCATGCGGTAGCGTTCGAGCGGGCGCGGCGCCGGGCCCTCGAAATTGATCCCGGTCTTGCGAAAGCCGCTGCCGTGGCAGGGGCACTTGAACTTCTCCTCGACCTTGAGCCAACGCGGTGTGCAGCCCAGGTGGGTGCACTTGGCGAACAAGGCGTAGAACCCGTCCGCCTCGCGGATGATCCAGACGCGGTGCTCTTGCTTGAAGCGCTCGCTGATCTCGCCGATCGTGTATTCGCTCGGAAAGCCGGCCTTGAAGGTGCTGGGCGGGGTGAAGAGCACGCGCGGAAACGCTGAGCGGGCAAACGCCAGCAGCCCAACGCTGGTGAAGATGGTGAAGCCGGTCCAGCCGAGGCGTCCGAACAGATCGCGCCGTGACCACAGGGTGCCCTTCGCCGCCGGCGGCGGCGCGCCCCCCGCGCCCTGGCTGCGCAACTGATCCAAGGCGGCCTGTTCGTCCGCCGACAGCTTCTTGGGCTTGGCCATGACCTTCCGCTCTCCCTCGACCCTACGGCTGCCGTCCACCGAGCAGCACCGCCGCGATGCCCCAGGTCATCATCACCACCGCCGCCGCGCACAACACCAGGCCGGCCGCGCCGAAGAGCGGCAGCAGCACGGCGCCGGCGAGCAACAAGGGAATCGCGATGCCGAATGGATTGAACGACCCTCCCGCCGCCGACGGCGCAGCATCGCGTGGTTCGCTGGTTTCCACTTCGTCCCGCAGGAGATGGACTGCCATGTCGCGCAATCGTTCCCTCTGCCCCAGAGGCGCAGCGCTGATTTTCTCTGCCAGATCGCGGGTGAGCCCCTCGATCTGACCCTCGAACTGATCGTCGATATTATCGTGCTGATTGGTCACTGTGGAACGGCGGGGCTCGGATAATACGATTCTCGGGGCCGAGTCAAACCGCCGCATGCGCGTCGCTGCAGCCTCGCACGCACGCGGCAACCGGTGCTAATGATCGTCGATAGTCGTGCTAATCAGCCTGTGCGCCGGTGGCCGGCGGCACCGCCACATGGATGCGCTCGCCGTCGCGCTGGACGGACAGATCGACGCCGCCCGGACTGTCCGCCACCTTGCTCCGATAGTCGGCCGGGGCGCGTACCGGCGCACCGTCCACCTCGAGAATGACATCGCCGCGCCGCAGGTCCGCGGCCGCCGGGCGCGCGACGTTCGACACCACCACGCCGCGCCCCGCCGGGACGTCGAAATACTTCGCCATCTCGTCGGACAGCGCCTGGACCGTGACCCCACCGATGCTCTCGGAACCCGCGCGGACCCCGCGGAGATCGAATGCCGCATCGCTCTCGAGCAACGCGCGGCTGACGTAGATCGGCTGCTCGAAGCGCATCGCCAAGGCGATCGCGTCGCTCGGCCGGCTGTCGATCTCCACCTCCTCGCCATCCCACAGCAACACGACGCGGGCGAAATAGGTGCTGTCGCGGAGCTCGCCGATGACCACCTTGCGCAGCCCGACGCCGATGCGATCGAAGACGTTCTTCATCAGGTCGTGGGTGAGCGGCCGGGGCGTATCGACCCCCTCGAGGCGCGTGGCGATGGCGTGCGCCTCGGCCGGGCCGATCCAGATCGGCAGGGCGACCGTGTGGGCCTTGTCCTCGAGCAGGACGACCGGCGAGCGCGAGGCCGGGTCGATGGCGACCCGGCTGACTTCGACCTCCACCTCGGAGCTGGTGGGTGCGCTGCACCCGGCGACCCAGGCGAGGCCGAGAAGGAAAAGCACGCGCTGCACGCCACGCGGCCGGCGGGCAACGCTCGCTGAGCGCAGCCGGATCACGCCTTGCAGCCTCTACGCCTCGCCGCGCCCTGTCAACGGCGCGGTCGGGGTCGGTCAGACCCCGATCACACCGGCTCCGACGCGCGCCGCGGTCGCCTCGAGCCCATCGAAGCGCTCGCCGCGCAGGATGTCGCGCTCCTTGCCCTTGCCCTTGCGCACCTGAATCCACTCGAGCTCGGCATAGCGGCTGATCGCATTGCCCAGCGTCACCGAGGAATTGCCCTCGGGCTTGTGCACCTCGCCGAGCAGCAGGCCGGTGCGATAGCGCTTCTGCATACGCTCGACCAACGCCTTCTGCGTCAGACCCGCCTCGGGAAGCTCGCGCAGCACCTGCGCCGCCACCCAATAGGTTTCGCGGAAGTTGTCGAGGATGGCGCGCACCGTGACGACGAACGGATGCAGCGGATCGATGGTGTCGTCGGCCGTCAGCGCGCCCTCGACGCACAGATAGGCGCGTACCCGCTCGAGCTCGGCAGCGATGTCGTCGCGCTCCGGCAGCGGGAACTCCCAGCGCAGGAAGTCGAGCCACCACGACACGTCGGCCTGCGCGTCGGCGCCGCGCAGACCGCGACCGAACGCGTCCAGCAGCAGCGCCGGCAACAGGAAGAAGTGAATCGTGTTGTTCTTGTAGAAATCGAGCGCCAGGCGCTTCTCGCCCGGCACGTAGATCACCGAGCGCGCCTCGCTCGCCAAGCGCTGGATCAGGCCGCCGCTCTCCAGAAAGCCGAGGTTCTCGCGGAAACCACCCGCCTCGTTGCGTTCCAGCGAAGCGGTGAAGCGCACCCCGCGGGCGCGCAGGTAGCGGGTCAGCGCCTGGGCGCGGGCGACGAAGTCGTCGAGGCGACAGGCGCGGTGCGGCAGGCTCAGCAACACCGTCGCCGACACCGAGGTCGCTCCCGCCACCGAGGCATCGTTCACCTCGCGCAGCAGACGGAAGCCGAGCTTCTGCACGAAGCGGCGCTTGCGCTCCTCCGCCGCCGCATCCTGCTGATCGCGAAACGCGGCCTTGCGATCGCCGAGCGCGGCGCTGAGCGAGATCGGCTCGGCGAAGTTGATGTACACCGTGCCATGCCGCCGGCTGAGCACCCGCCGCGCCCGCACCAGGCTGGCGAGCGACTCCTTCTCTTTCTCGCCGCCGCCGAGCTCGCGCTGGTAGGCCTCCTCCTCGACCACCCGGCCGTAGTGGATCGACACGGGGACCAGAAAGAGATCGCGGCGGACGCCTTGCGCGTAGGCGTCGACGACGGCCGACAGCATACCCAGCTTCGGGGTGAGGATCTTGCCGGTGCGGCTGCGGCCGCCTTCGATGAAGAACTCCTGCGTGTAGCCTTCGCGAATGAGGAACTTGAGGTAGGAGCGGAACACCGCCTTGTAGAGCACGTTGTCGTCGAACGAGCGGCGGATGAAGTAGGCCCCGGCGCCGCGGAACAGCGGGCCCAGCGGCCAGAACGACAGATTGATCCCCGCGGCGATGTGCGGCGGGCTCATGTAGTTCAGGTGGAAGAGGTACGAGAGGATGACGTAGTCGAAGTGGCTGCGGTGACAGGGCACCAGCACCACCGGGTGTTGCTTCATGCACTCGAGCACGCGCTCGAGGCCGGAGTACTCGAAGCCCTGGAACAGCCGCGGCCAGATCCGGTTGAAGACGAACTCGAGGAACGAGAAGTAGATGCCGTGGAAGTTGGCGGCCATCTCGTCGAAGTATCGCTCGGCCTGCCGCCAGAGCTGTGACTCGGGCTGCTTGCCGTTCGCCGCCAGGCGGCGGACGGCCTCGCGTACCTCGTCGTCCTGCAGCGCCCGCTGGCGCACCTGGCGCTTGGGGAGCAGCTGCGGCCCCCACACCACGCGCTCCTCCCGATACAGGAAGATCTGCAGGGCGCGGGTCAACCGGCGGACGATGCGCTCTTCGCCTTCGCGCTGGTACTGGCGCGTAAACTCGCGCACCGCCACCTCGCCGCCGATGCTGAGGCTGGTCTCATGGCGGTTCCACAGCAACGACACCAGGCGGCGGATCTCGCCCGGCACCTCCTGCACGCTGTACACCAACGTCGCCAGGCGCGATTCCTTGCGCCGCATGCCGCCGCGGCCGCGCAGCACCGCCACCGGGACCAGCGACACCTCGTGCCCGCCGGTCCACAGGTGGTGGACGATCTCGCGCAGGTAGTCGCTGCCCGGCCGCACGTTGCTCAACCCGCCGCGCCGGTGCGCCCGCCGCGGCATCGCCGGCGCCCGCGCGCGCAGAAACAACAGGACCGGCCGCCCCTGGGCCACCAGCCGCTGGCAGCGGTCGCGGTTCTCGTGCGCCCGCAGCTCGCGCGAGAACAGGCGCGTCCGGCGCAATCGCCGCCATACGCCGCGCGCCATGTCGGCGAGCGGCCGCAGCCACACCAACGAGACGTCATTGACGAACTCGGGTGCCGGGAGGCCCTCGCGCTTGAGCACGTAGCTGACCAGCAGGAAGTCGAGGACCGACCGCTGGCGCATGACGTAGACCACGGAGCCGCGCGCGGCGACGGTGCGCAGGTGCTCGACCGTGCTCGGCGCGAGGCGGATCGGCGCAAACAAGCGGCGGCAGATCCAGTCGACCAGCAGGTTGACGCGCGGCGCGGCCGCGCGCGGGGGCGCCGGCGGCGGCGCGGATTCTGGCTTGAGGGCGGGTTGCGTCATCGTCTCGCTCACGTTGTCGAGCATCATAGCATGCGCCGGCGCCGGCGCGGACTCAACTCAGCAGAGATGCCGGCCGCGGCCGCGCGCCAGGGCGGCCACCACCTGCCGCACGTCCTGCGCCCGGTGGCGCGGGCAGACGAGCACCGCGTCGGGGCTGTCGACGATGATCAGGTCGTCGACGCCGAGCACCGCCACCAGCCGCGTGCCGCCGTAGACGACGGTGCCACGGGACCCGAGCAGCAGCGCGTTGCCGCGCGCCGCATTGCCCGCCGCGTCGGTGCCCCACAGGCCCGGCATCGCCGCCCAACTGCCGACATCGCTCCAATCGAAGGTGGCGGCCACCACCGCGACGCGCTCGGCGCGCTCCATTACCGCGACATCGACCGGCAGTGCCGGCAGGCGTGCATACGCGCGCCGCGCCGCGGCCATGCCACCGCGCTGCGCAAACCCGTCCATCACCCGGGCGATGCGGGGGGCATGCTGGCGCACCGCGGCGAGAAACACATCCGCGCGCCAGACGAACATGCCCGAGTTCCACAGGTGACGTCCCGAGGCGGCGAACGACTCGGCGGTGGCCGCGTCGGGCTTCTCGACGAAGCGCGTCGCCCAATACACGCGCGGCGGGCGGCGGCGCACGGCCGCGCCGACTTCGATGTAGCCGAACCCGGTCTCCGGCGCCGTGGGCGGGATGCCGAACGTCACCAGGCTCCGTTCGCTCGCGGCGATGTCGAAGGCGGTGTCGAGGCTGCGGCGAAAGCCGGCGGCGTCGGCGATCACATGGTCCGCCGCCAGCACCGCGACCAACGCCTGCGGGTCGCGCCGTGCGATGTGCGCCACCGCGAACGCCAGGCAGGCGGCGGTGCCGCGCGCGCTCGGTTCGACCAGCACGTTGGCGCGCGGCAGGGCGGGGAGTTGGCGGCGGATCGGCGCCACGAGCTGGCGCGGCGCGACGACGAAGATGTTGGCCGGCGGCAGCGCCCCGCGCAGGCGCCGGGCGGTATCCTGCAGCAGACTCTGGCGGCCGTTGATGGCCAGCAGCTGCTTCGGCCGCCGGCGGCGGCTCTGCGGCCAGAAGCGGCTGCCGATCCCGCCCGCCATGATCACCGCAAAGCGGTGCGCGCGCCCCTGACCGTCCGCCGTCCGCATGGGCGGCGGATGATTGGAGAAGGCCGGCGCAAAAGCAAGCCAGTCGAGCTTTGCGCCGCGGCCGGCGCTTGGATAAACGCCACCGACCATGAGTTGGTTCGCGCTCGCGCTGGTCCTGCTCGCCGGCTGCCCGCTGGTTGTCAATGCCGCGGCCTACACGGCCTGGCGACAGGCGCAGCGCCGCGCCCCCGAGGCGGCCCTGGCACCGCCAACCTTCCTGCCCGCCTTCCTCGCCGAATGGGTCGCCAGCCTCGTCTGGCTGCTCGCCCGCCCCTGGTGGCTGCGCGGCCACCCCGCGGCGCGCCCCCCCCAGGGCACGCTCGTCCTGGTGCCGGAGGTGCGCGCATCGGCGGCCTCGTTCTGGTGGCTGCGCGCGCGCCTGGCGCGCGCCGGCTGGGACAGCATCGCCGCGCCGGCGATCGGCGCCGCCGCCGATCTCGACGCGGCCGCGGCCGCACTGGATGCCTGGCTGCGCCGCCGGGCGCCCACCGCCGCGCCGCTGGTGCTGCTCGGGCACGGCA
>JBOHWA010001178.1:0-5077 GCA_050735855.1 Binatia bacterium | reverse complement strand
GGCGACGGCGCCGACGCAGGCGCTCTCGATGCGCGCCACCAGGCCGCTCGGCGTCAGCGCCGCGCCGTAGCCGCCGGCCTGCACGGTGGCCTGATCGGGGCACTTCGGCAGCACCTTCGAGCCGACGCGGGCGAGCGCCTCGACCAGCTTCGCATCCGCCGCGGCGCAGGCGCTGCCGGTCTTCTCGTAGCACCGGCGCTGCAGCTTGCCGACCTTCTTGACGCAGGTGCGCAGGTTGTCGCTGGCGGCCTTCTCGCACAGCTCGCCGGGCGTGGCCGCCGCGGCGGGCGCCGCCGGCAGCATCGCGCTCGCGAGGAGCAGCAGCAGCAGGCCTCGTCGTGTGGCTCGTATCATTTCAGTCGTCCCCCTTCAGCTCGCATGCCGCTCGGGCCCTGCCCGGAACCGGCGGCGGTAATCGATTGGTACCACGCCCACGTGGCGTTGGAACGTACGGCGCATCTGTTCGCCTGAGCCGAAGCCGCAGCGCGTCGCCACCGCTTCGAGGCTCTCGTGACCGTCTTCGAGCCGGCGGCGGGCGGCATCGACCCGCGCCCGCTCGACATATTTCCCCGGTGTCGATCCGGTCTCGCGGCGGAACACGCGGGTGAAGTTGCGCGGGCTCATGGCCGCCCGGTCCGCCAGCCGCTCGATGGACAGGTCCTCGTCCAGGTGCTCCATGATCCACTCGGGTAGGTCGCGCAGCAGCGTCGAGTCCAGGCTCTGCGCGGCGAGATGGGTGCTGAACTGCGATTGCCCGCCCGGCCGCTTCAGGAAGACCACCAGCCGGCGCGCCACGTCGAGCGCGACCGCTCGGCCCAGATCCTCCTCGATCAGCGCCAGCGCCATGTCGATTCCGGCCGTCACCCCGGCCGAGGTGTAGACCGAGCCGTCGCGCACGAAGATGGCGTCGGGGTCGAGCTGGATCTGCGGGTAGCGGCGCTGGAAGAGCCGCACGCCGAGCCAGTGGGTGGTGGCGCGGCGGCCGTCGAGCAGACCGGCCTCGGCCAGGATGAAGGCGCCGCTGCACACCGACGCCAGGCGTCGCAGGCGCGGCGCCTGGGCGAGCAGCCAGCGGCGCAGCGGCAGGTCGACCGCCATCGGCGCGACGTCACCGCCGCTGATGATCAGCGTGTCGATGCCGCCGCGCACGCGCGCATACGCCCGGTCGGCGACAATGCGCAGGCCGGAGGTCATGCGCACCGGCCCCGGCCGCTCGGCCAGGATGTCGAGGACGTAGGGGATCGGCAGCGCGCGCCGGCGGGCGCATTCATTGGCCTGCGCGAACGCCTCGAGCGGACCGGTCAGGTCGAGCGACTGGGCACCATCGAAGATGAGAAAGGCGATCGTACGCGGTCCCGTAGCGATGTCGGCAGCAGGCACACCCGGGGACCGGTCCACGTCCGCACGCTACGACCTCCGACCGCATGGCTGCAATGACAATGAACCGGCAGATCGGGCCAGCAGGAGGTGTGCCTGGCGAACCGGCGCCCCGATCGAAGCCGCGCCCGCCTACTCCTCGGGCGCCTTGAAGAGCACCAGACTGTCCAGGAAAGCGATGAGGTCGGCCTGGCTAGAGGTGGGCAGGGCGGTGAAGGCGTTGCGCGCAGCCGTGGCTTCGCCGCCGTGGGCGAGGATGGCCTCGGTGAGGGTCGTGGCGCGGCCATCGTGCATGTATGGGGCGGTCGAGCCGACGCCCCACAGGTTCTCGGTGAGGAACAGCGCGGCGCCGATGCCCTCGTCGTTGATCGGCTCGGCCAGGCGCGAGCCCATGTCGTGGCGCTTCAGGTCGCCGTACAGGGCGATGACGGCGCCGCCGCGGCCGTTCGACGGGTGGTTGCCGAGGGCGACGATCTCGCCGTCGATCTCGATGCGGTTGTCGGGCAGGTCGCGGGTCAGATCGAAGGTGACCGGCAGGGCCGGATCGATGGCGCGCGCCACCGGGTCCTGGCCGTCGGGGAAGGCGGCATCGCGGAAGCTCGGCTGCTGGCTGGGCTCGCTGAACAGCGCATCGCGCAGTTCCAGCGCCGGCTGGTGGCAGGTGTCGCAGGCGGCGTCGTGGAAGCGGGCGGCGCCGCTGGTGATCGCGCTCTGCTCTGCCGGTGTCAGGGCCAGGAGACCGAGCGCGGCGAGCTCGGGGGTGGTCAGCGGCCGCGGCTGCGCGGCGATGTAGATGGAGAGGGCGGTCAGGTCGCCGATCGAGAGCTCGTTGACGACGCCGTCGAAGTCGCCGTCGACGCCGTCGCCGACCAGCTCGACCGCCTGCATGCCGAGCTCGTTGTGTCCGGCGCCGCGGCTGAAGTCGCGCAGGAACGCGACGCTGCCCTTCCACTGAAAGGGCTTGACCACCAGGTCGGCGTCGACGCCGCGCACGCCGCTCAGGTCGAGCGCGAAGCGCCGGCGCGGTGCGTTCGGGCAGACGCTGCCGCGGCTCACCTGGCGGGCGCGGAGGGTGCCGAATGCGACGCCCTTGCTGAGCAGCGTGGCGCTGCGCGTCGTGCCGTTCGAGCTCGCACAGGCGGCGAGGACGATGGCGTCGCGGATGGCGGCGAGGTCGTCGCTCATCTCCTCGGCGAGCCGCTGCAGCGCGCCGAGGGCGAAGACGTGCGGCGTGTTGCGCTGGATGAAGCGGCCGAGCACGCCGCTGTGCTCCGGATCGCGCACGACGTTGGCGGCGATCGGCCCGGCGCCGTCGTCGGTCGGCTCGAGATGGCAGGTCCGGCAGGCCTGCGCGTTCGGCCCGGTGGTGCGGCTGGGGGTGTGCTGCGCCCACTCGCCGGCGCCGGCGAGGTCGGCGCGCGGCAGGCGGGTGAAGCGCTGGTTGGCGCCGACGTTGGCGCCGACGCCGTCGAGGGCGTTGAAGACGGTCTCGAACAGCTCGTCGCCGTGCTCGAAGGCGGCCTCGAAGGCCGCCTCGCTCTGGTTGTCCCGCACCAGCGCGATCAAGTCGCTCTGCTCGAGATGCTCGGCCTGCGGCGTGTGCAGCGCGCCGACCAGCAGCAGATTGTCGAACGCAGCGCGCGCCCCGACCCCGGTGGCGATGACGGCTGCGACGGCCAGCCCGACGGCCAACACCGGCCGGCTGTGGAACCATTGACGGATCTCTCGCATCCTCTGTGCCCTCCCAGCCCCTGCAGTACCCAAGCGGCGTGCCGGCGGGCTGGCGCGATGGGTTGAGGCGAAGGCGGGCGCGATGCCGTGTGCGTGTGATGCCGCGCGATACGGCGGGCGGGGACAGGTGTGTCGATCGGACACACCGAACCGAGCTCGTCGAGCGGCGGCGACGCCGCAATCGTCACCTAGGGCCGCAGGCCGTAGCGGGCCAGGCGGGCGTAGAGGCGCTTGCGCGAGATGCCGAGCCGGCGGGCGGCGCCGGCCTTGTTGCCGTTGCTGTGCTGCAGGGCGTGCTCGATCAGCGAGCGCTCGCTCTCGGCCATGGTGGCGGGGGCGGCGCGGGCGCTGAGCTCGATCGGGCGCGGCGCCACCGCGGCGATGGGCGCGCAGAGATCGGCGGCGTGCAGCGCGCGGCCGGCGGCGAACGGATAGGCGCGCTCGACCACGTTGAAGAGCTCGCGCACGTTGCCGTCCCAGGGCAGGGCCTGCAGCACCGCGCACGCATCGGCGGCGAGGCCGTCGACGCGCGGCTGGTGGCCGGCGTAGCGCTCGTTCAGGCGCGCCAGGGCATGCTCGGCGAGCCGTCCGATGTCGGCGCCGCGGTGGCGCAGCGGCGGCACGGCGATCAGCCCGCCCGCCAGGCGATAGTAGAGGTCGGCGCGCAGGCAGCCGTCGCGCCGCATGGCGTCGAGGTCGCGGTTGCTGGAGGCCAGGAAGCGGACGTCGATCGCCTCCTCGTACACCGAGCCCACCGGCCGCACGCGGTGCTCCTGCAGGACGCGCAGCAGCTTGGCCTGCAGATCGGAACGCATCTCGCTGATCTCGTCGAGCAGCACGGTGCCGCCGGCGGCGGCGCGGAACAGGCCGGGGTGGGCCGTGGCGGCGCCGCTGAAGGCGCCGCGCGCATGGCCGAACAGCTCGCTTTCGATCAGATCGCGCGGCAGCGCCGCGCAGTTGACGGCGACGAAGGGGCCGGCGGCGCGCCGGCTGCGCGCGTGCAGGGCGCGGGCGATGAGCTCCTTGCCGGTGCCGGTCTCGCCGACGATCAACAGCGGCGCGTCGCCGAGCGCCAGGCGCCGCACGTCGTCGAAGACGCGCTGCATCGCCGCCGAGCGCCCGACGAGGCCGTGGAAGTCCGACGCGCCGGCCACAACGCCGCGCGGCGCCGGTTCGGCGCGCAGCGCAGCGCGCGACGACGAGCTTCCCACAGATGCCATGCACATGGGCCCGCTGCGGGCCACCCTGCGGAGGGATGCGGTGAAGTGGCGTTTTGCTACGTGGCGACGCGGGGCATGGGTTTCCCGGCGCCCGAGATTCGCGTACGGGTCGTGTGCGGCGGCCCCGCCACCACGATGCACGACAGCCTGGCCATCGAGATCATCGGCCGTGCCCGCACGCCCTGGCGGCGGCGCGAGGACGCGCCCCATCAGCCGAACGCCGACGCGCCGGCCGAGGGCGTGCTCGAGATCGCGCCCGCGTATCGCGCCGGGCTGGCGGATCTCGACACCTTCCAGCGCATCTGGGTGGTGTTCCTCTTCGATCGCAGCAAGGGCTGGGCGGCGAAGGTCAAGCCGCCGCGCGGTGGCCCGAAGCGCGGCGTCTTCGCCACCCGCGCGCCCAACCGCCCGTCGCAGATCGGCCTCACCACCGTCCTGCTGACCGGCGTTGATCCCGCAACGGGGGAGGTGCACGTCCGCGGCATCGATCTGCTCGACGACACGCCGATCCTCGACCTCAAGCCCTACATCCCCATGGTCGATGCCTGGCCGCACGCCGGCCACGGCTGGCTCGAGGCATACCTGGCGGCGGGCATCGAGCCGCGGCTGAAGAAACCGCCGCGCGCGATGCGCGACAAGAACTAGGTGTTGGGGAGTGCGGCAGCAGGCGGTGGTGGGTCTGCTTGAGGCGCAGGTCAGCCTTGCCGCGCGTCACGCTGCCGACGAGTGGCAGCCTGGTGGAGGGCGCC
>JBOHWA010001177.1:0-2852 GCA_050735855.1 Binatia bacterium | reverse complement strand
CCCTCGGCGCCGGGCTGAACCCAACCGCGGTGCGCGCGGCGAGCACGGCGCCGAGGGACCGGCGCCCTCCACTGGCAGTGAGGCAAGCCCACGGTGACGCTGGACGGTGCCGAGAAGGCGGTACACGAGCGCGTGCGCCGGATTCAAACTGCCCCACTACCAGGCGACGGGAACTGGGCGACGGGGAGACGGGAGACGGCGCGCGCCCTACAGCGCGTCGTCTTTGGCGGGGGCTTCGGCCGCGGCCGCTTCGGCGCGGCCGAGCACCAGGCCGATGCCGTAGAGCAACTGCTTCGCCGTGCACGGTTTGGTGATGTAGTAGTCGGCGCCGTGCTGGTAGCCGGTCATGACGTCCTCGTCCTGCATCTTGGCCGTCACCATGATCACCGGGACCTTCGACGTCGCGTGCGTGGTCTTGATCTTCTCCAGTACCTCGTAGCCGCTCATCTCGGGCATCATGACGTCGAGCAGGATGACGTCGGGCGTCTCCCGCTTCAGCACGGCCAACGCTTCGTGCCCGCCCTGCGCGACCAGCACCGAGAACCCCTGCGTCTCGAGGATGCTGCGCAGGATCATGATGCTGTCGAGGTTGTCGTCGACGACCAGGATCGTTCTATTCATGCCTCGCGTCCACCCGGCTCCCCGCCGGCAGCCTGCCCGCCAGCGGCCGAGAAATTACCACAACTATGGCACCGCTGCATCGGGCTTTTTCGCCTCAATGCTGCCACGAGTCGCGCAGACGCCATGCAAGGCGACCAGCTGTTCGTTGCCGACCGAGTGGCCTGGTGGCCTCATGCGCCGGCGTCATCGAAGCTGCGCCAGCCGGTGACGCGGGCCTGGCGCGGCAGCAGGCCGGGGAAATCGCGGTCGATGCGCTCGATCACCTGGCGGTCGTAGTGTACGTGCCCGGTGCCGCGCAGCAGCAGGACGCGCGCGCCGCTGCCCTGCAGCAGCGCGCCGTCGATCGCCGCGTCGCTCGTCGCATCGGCGCGCACGTCGCCGAGGGCGACGATCAGCCCGCTGAACGCCACAGTGCCGCCGAGCTCGAGACCGCCGGCGACCATCAGTACGCCGCTGCCGCTGGCATCGGACAGGCGCAGGCCGCCGCGGGTGACGAACAATCCGTCGCCCAGCGCGCCGTGCGCATCGCTGCCGAGCAGCTGTGTGCCACCGCGCTGGGCGGCCGCCTCGACCAGGGCGGCGAGATCGGGTAGCCCACCGGTGGCGATGCTCGGGGTGCCGCCGGCGCCGACGATGCTGGCCGCCTGCGCGGCCAGGCGCGTGCGCAGGGCCTCGGCGGTCGACTCGTTGGCCACGGCCAGCGCTGGCAGACCGGGGGTGGTGGCATCGGGCCGCAGGCCGCGCAGGGCGAACGTCGAGCCGAGGGTCACGTCGACGTCCACCGCCGCCGTTGCCAACGCGGCGGGCGCGTAGGGCAGGGTGGCCTGCAGCACCGTGGCCCCGACGGCGCGCACGGCGCCGCCGATGCCGAGGCCGCGCGCGATCAGGTCGACGCGGTCGGCGGCGCGCGCCACGACGCGCACCTCGTAGCGAAACGGTGCGCGCGGAAAGAACGACGGCGGGGCCGTGGCGAAGGGGTACTCGCCGTCGTCCCCCGTGCCGACCTGTCGATCGGGCCCGGCGCGCAGACGCTCGAAGCGCGGGTCCGCCGCCAGGTCGGCCAGGGCGTGCTCGAGCCCCGACTCGGCGACCGTCACCGCCTCCAGCGCGGCGCGCGTCTGGTGCGCGATGAGGAAGTCGAGGCGAGCCTGCATCATGGCGAAGGCGGCGAGGGGGAGGAAGCACGCGACGGCCATCATCACGGTGATCAGGGCGTGGCCGGACTGGCGATGGCACCGCGGGCGTCCGCAATGGGACCGACGTGCAGTGGTGATGGCAGCGCGGCAGCACGCTGCCGCACTCCAACGGGCCATCTGGCGCCCGGCAGCTTGCTGCCGGGCTGCGATCACCACGCCGCCGCTGTCCACTGGCGGCCGTCGGCCGTGCCAACGCTGGCCCAGCCTCCCCGACGCGACGGCACGTCTACTCATTGCGCAACCACACCACGCCGGTCTGCTCGGCGCGCAGCGGGATGGTGAACGACGGGTCGGGGTGTGGAATGGCGATCGCCAGATGGGCGGTGACGCGGCGGATGCTGGCGCGCTGGCCGGCGTCGAGCCCGCCGGCGGCGGGGGTGACGGGGCCATCGGCGCTGAAGTAGGTGAAGCGCAGGCCGTCGAGCGCCAGGTCGCCGAGCAGCGGTTGCGGCGGCGCGTCGCCCATGGCGCGCTGCAGCATGCGGCGCTCGCGCGCATATACGTAGGCGACCCGCTCGTTGCCGTCGTCGGTGTCGCCGTCGCCGTTCAGGTCGCGCGCCAGCGCGATCGCGTCGACTTCGGCCCGCCGCAGGCCGTTGCCCAGGTCGCCGTGCGGACTGTACCCCGCGTCGCGCAGATCGCCGACGATCAGCCCGACACCCAGGCGCGCCGCTTCCTGCGCTTCGCTCGCCGCTTCGAGGACCCGCACGCCGCGCAGCATGGCGCGGGCGAACTGCTGCACGGTGGCGCTGAGCAGGGCCAGGAAGACGATGCTGACCAGCAGCTCCACCAGCGTCGAGCCGGCGCGCCCGCGCCCGCGCCCTTCGACTGGCTCAGGGCGACCGGGGTCTCGGCCGTCGGTGCTGAGCGTGTCGAAGCCCGCCGACAAGCGGCGCCCTCCTGGCGCTGCTCGCCGGCATGCCTGGGTCGCGCCAAAGACGCTGGTCATGGTGCCGTCCGTCGCAGCGCGCTGAGCATGAAGCGCTGGGGGCCGCGGTCCTCCCAGGTGACGGTGACGTCGATCTGCTCCAGGGC